>JBQGFI010000432.1:0-9986 GCA_052040065.1 Marmoricola sp. | reverse complement strand
CGTCGCCGAGTGGTTCGAGGAGGGCACGATCCCCGACGTCCACGAGCTCGCCGTCGAGCTGGGCTCCCTGGGTGTCCTGGGCATGCACCTGGAGGGCTACGGCTGCGCCGGCATGAGCGCGACGGAGTACGGACTGGCCTGCCTCGAGCTCGAGGCCACCGACTCCGGCCTGCGCTCCCTGGTGTCGGTGCAGGGCTCGCTCGCGATGTTCGCCATCTGGCGCTGGGGGTCGGAGGAGCAGAAGAACCACTGGCTGCCGCAGATGGCCGCGGGCCGGGCGATCGGCTGCTTCGGGCTGACCGAGCCCGACGCGGGCTCCAACCCCTCCTCGATGCGCACCCGGGCGGTCCGCGACGGCGACGACTGGGTCCTCAACGGCCGCAAGATGTGGATCACCAACGGCTCCGTCGCCGCCGTCGCCGTCGTCTGGGCCGACACCGAGGACGGCATCCGCGGGTTCGTCGTGCCGACCGACACGCCGGGCTTCTCCGCGCCCGTCATCAAGCACAAGCTGTCGCTGCGCGCCTCGATCACCAGCGAGCTGGTGCTCGAGGACGTCCGGCTCCCCGCCGACGCGATGCTGCCGGAGGCCCAGGGGCTGCGCGGCCCGCTGACCTGCCTGAACGAGGCGCGCTTCGGCATCGTCTGGGGTGCGATGGGGGCGGCGCGGGCCTCCCTCACCTCCGCCCTGGAGTACGCCGGGACGCGCACCCAGTTCGACAGGCCGATCGCCGGCTTCCAGCTGACCCAGCAGAAGATCGCCGACATGACGCTCGAGGTCGTCAAGGGCACCCTGCTCGCGCTGCAGCTCGGGCGCATGAAGGACGACGGCGGGCTCCACCCGGCGCAGATCAGCCTGGGCAAGCTCAACAACGTCCGTGAGGCGCTCGAGGTCTGCCGCACCGCGCGCACCATCCTCGGCGCCAACGGCATCAGCCTGGAGTACCCGGTGATCCGCCACATGGTGAACCTCGAGTCCGTCCTCACCTACGAGGGCACCTCCGAGATGCACGCCCTGACGATCGGCCAGGCGATGACCGGCATCGCCGCCTTCCGCTGAGCGCCCCCGGCCGGAGATCGCGAAGGTCGGGGTCATCGGTGGCGGACTCATGGGGTCCGGCATCGTCGAGGTCAGCGCCCGCGCGGGCCTCGACGTGGTGATGGTGGAGGTCACGCCGCGCGCGGGCACCGCCCCGTCACCACACCGCCGTGCCCGCCCGTGACCCGGGCGAGCCGGGCCGACCGTCAGTCGCGCACGACCACGACGTGGAGCGTGCGGGGACCGTGGACGCCCTCGACCCGGTCGAGCTCGATGTCGCTGGTCGCGCTCGGTCCGCTGATCCAGGTCAGCGGCCGCACGTGCGAGCCGGTCGCGACGAGCCGGGCGACGGCCTCGGGCACGTCGCTGACGACCTGGTCGGCGCGGACGACGCAGACGTGCACGTCGGGAACCAGCGAGGCAGCGCGCCGACCCTGGCCCTCGCCGTGGTCGAGCACGACCGTGCCGGTGTTGGCGATGCCGACGGCAGCGGTGGTGACGACGGCGTCGACCGCGTCGAGGTCGCTCGCGGCGAGCCCGTCGTCGACGACCCACCGGGCCGACGAGGGCGACGCCCACGTCTCGACCAGCGAGGTCGACGCGACGACCGAGCCGGCGCGGTGCTCCGCGAGTGCGGACGCGACCGCGTCGGGCACCTGGTCGGCAGTGACCACGTCGACGCGGGCGCGGTAGTCGGCGACCCGCTCGACGAAGCGGTCGAGCCGGTCGAGGTCGCCGGTGCCGACCGGCCGTCCGTAGGTCCAGGGGACCTCGACGTCGGCGGGCCGGTCGACCAGCGCCCGGCGTACCCGGCCGAGGATCTCCTCGCGCGCGCTGAGGGTGGTCACGGGGTCTCCTCGGGGTCGTCGGTCGTGCGGCCGCCCTCGGTGCGGTCCCACCAGTCGCGGAAGCTCTCGGTGGGCGGCACCGGGGCGTCGCGGGCGCCGCTCCAGGCCTGCATCGGCCCGGGCAGCGAGCCGAGCCGCTCCTTGCCGCGGCCGCGCAGGACCTTGCCGACGGCCGAGGCCGCCCGCCCGGCCTTCTGCAGCCGGGCGTGGTCGCTGAGCACCCAGCTGGCGGCCTTCATGCCCGCCGCCTCGGCCGACCGCGCGGGCCGGGCCTCGTCGACCACGCGGGTGCGCAGGTGCACGAGCAGCGACGGGATGTCGATGCGCACCGGGCAGGCGTCGAAGCAGGAGCCGCACAGCGAGGAGGCGTACGGCAGCGACTTGTCGACCTCGCTGGCCGTGCCCCGCAGCTGCGGCGTGAGCACCGCCCCGATCGGGCCGGGGTAGACCGAGCCGTAGGCGTGGCCGCCCGCGCGCTCGTAGACCGGGCAGACGTTGAGGCAGGCCGAGCAGCGGATGCACCTCAGCGCGGCCCGGCCGATCTCGTCGGCGAGCACGTCGGTGCGGCCGTTGTCAACGAGCACGACGTGCAGGTCCTGCGGGCCGTCGCCCTCGGAGCTGCCGGTCCAGACGGAGGTGTAGGGGTTCTCGCGCTCACCGGTGCTGCTGCGCGGCAGCACCTGCAGCATCACCTCGAGGTCCTCCCAGCGCGGCACGATCTTCTCGATGCCGACCACGGAGATCAGCGTCTCGGGCAGGGTCAGGCACATCCGGCCGTTGCCCTCCGACTCCACCACGACCAGCGATCCCGTCTCGGCGACGGCGAAGTTGGCCCCGGAGACCGCGACGCGGGCGCGCAGGAACTTCTCGCGCAGGTGCCGCCTCGCCGCGTCGGCGAGGGCCCGCGGCTCGTCGGTGAGGTCCGCGGGCGCGGCGCGCCCCACCTCGTGCATCCGGCGGAGGAAGATTTCGCGCACCTCGGCCCGGTTGCGGTGGATGGCGGGGACCAGGATGTGGCTGGGCCAGTCGTCACCGAGCTGCACGATCAGCTCGGCCAGGTCGGTCTCCCACGCGGCGATCCCGGCCTCGGCCAGCGCCTCGTTGAGCTCGATCTCCTGCGTGGCCATCGACTTGACCTTGACGACCTCCTCGGCGCCGGTGGCCCGCACGAGCCCCACGACGATGCGGTTGGCCTCCTCTGCGTCGCGCGCCCAGTGCACGGTGGCGCCGGCGGCGGTGGCCTGCTCCTCGAAGCGCACCAGGTGCTCGTCGAGGCGGTGCAGCGCGGCGTTCTTGATCGCCTCGGCCGCGAGCCGCAGCTCCTCCCAGTTGTCGAGCTCGCCCACGACCGCGGCGCGCTTGCCGCGGATCGTGCGGGTGGCGTGGGCGAGGTTGCGTCGCTGCACGCTGTCGGCGAGCGCCTCCCTCGCGGCGTCCTGGAACTTCGGCATCCCGAGGAAGGTGGCCGTGACCCCCACGTGGGGGTGCGTGCCCACGGGGGCCTGCCCCGCGCTCATGCCGGGTCCTGCTCGGTCGAGGCCAGGATCTCCGCCAGGTGCATCGTGCGGACGCCGCTGCGGCCGCGGGTGAGCAGGCCGCCCACGTGGGCGAGGCAGGAATTGTCCCCGGCGACGAGCACCTCCGCGCCGGTGGCGCGGACGTGGCGGGCCTTGTCCTGGCCCATCGCGACCGAGGTGTCGGCGTTCTTCATCGCGAAGGTGCCCCCGAATCCGCAGCACTGGTCGGCGTCGGGCAGCTCGACCAGGTCGATGCCCCGCCCCGCGCGCAGCAGCTGCAGCGGCCGGTCGCCCACCCGCAGCATCCGCAGCGAGTGGCACGTGGGGTGGTAGGTCACCCGGTGCGGGAAGTAGGCCCCGACGTCGGTCACCCCCAGCACGTCGACCAGCAGCTCGCTGAGCTCGAGCACCTTCGGCGCCAGTGCCGCGACCTCCTCGCCCAGGGCGGCGTCGCCGCCGCGCCGGGCCACGTCGGCGTGCTGGTGGCGCACCGACCCGACGCAGGACCCGGAGGGCGCGACCACGGCGTCGTACGACGCGAAGGTGCGGGCGAAGCCGCGCACCACGGGCAGCGCCTCCTTCGCGTAGCCGGTGTTGGTGAACATCTGCCCGCAGCAGGTCTGCTCCCGAGGGAAGTCGACCTCCACCCCGAGCCGCCGCAGCAGCGTGACGACGGCCCTGGGCGTGCCGGGGAACATCACGTCGTTGAAGCAGGTCGCGAAGAGTGCCACGCGCATCCCGGCGCCGGGGAGCGCACGGGCCCCGGCCGCGGTCGGGTGGGCCGCGCTCACGGGAGCATCCACGACAGCACCGACGACTGCAGCCCGACCAGCAGGCAGAGCACGACGAGCATGCCGAGGCTCCAGCCGATGACCTTGCGGAAGATGTCGGACTCGCGGCCGACCAGGCCGACGGCGGTGGCGGCGATGGTGAGGTTCTGCGGGCTGATCATCTTGCCCACGACGCCGCCGGAGGTGTTGGCCGCGACGAGCAGGCTCGGGTCGAGGCCGGCCTGCTGGGCCGCCGTCTGCTGCAGCGTGGCGAACAGAGCGTTGGCGCTGGTGTCGGAGCCGGTGACCGCGGTGCCCAGCCACCCCAGGATGGGGGAGAGGTAGGCGAAGGCGGCGCCGGTGCCGGCGATCCAGAAGCCGATGGTGATGGTCTGGCCCGACTGGTTCATCACGTACGCCAGGCCGAGCACGGCGGCGACGGTGAGCACCGAGAACCGCAGCTTGACGAGGTTCGCGCCGTAGGCCCGGACGGCGACCACGGGGCTCAGGCGGTAGACCGCGGTGACGACCAGGCCGCACAGCAGCAGCATCGTGCCGGGGGAGGAGAGCCACGCGAAGTTGTAGACGGTCGAGGTCGCGACGTCGCCGGAGACGGTCAGCAGGTTGCCGTCGAGGCCGGGCCAGGAGACCGGCACATCGGTGCCGACCAGGAAGTCCTTCACCGGGTGCCACAGCTTGGCCAGCGAGAAGACCACGATGACGAGCAGGTAGGGGAAGAGCGCCATCAGCGTGCGGGTCGGGGTCAGCGCCGGGGCCTCGGGGTCGGTGAGGGTGGTGCCGCCGCCGCCGCCGCCGCCGCCGCCGCCGTGCGGACGGGCGCCGGCCCCCGCGCCGACGGCGTCGACCGGGTCGGTGCCGGACTCGCGCTGCAGCTCGGCGAGCATCCGCTCGCGAGCGGCCTCGGTGCCGCGCGGGGTCCAGACGCGCAGCATCAGCACGGCGGCCACCAGGCCGGCCAGCGAGGCGACGATGTCGGTGAGCTCGACCGAGAGGTGGGTGGCGCTGGCGTACTGCGCGACGGCGAAGACCGCACCGACGACCAGGGCGACCGGCCAGACGTCGCGCACGCCGCGCTTGCCGTCGGCGAGCAGGACGAGCAGGAGCGGGACGACCAGGGCGAGGAACGGCGTCTGGTGCCCGACGAGGGCGCCGATCTCGCGGTAGTCGATGCCGGTCAGGGTCCCGGCGGTGATGATCGGGGTGGCGATCGCGCCGAAGGCGACCGGGGCGGTGTTGGCCAGCAGCACCACGACCGCGGCACGCATCGGGGTGAAGCCGACGGCCAGCAGCATCACGCCGGTGATGGCCACCGGGGCGCCGAAGCCGGCGAGCGCCTCGAGCAGGCCGCCGAAGCAGAAGGCGATGATGATCGCCTGGATGCGGGGGTCGTCGGAGACCGCGTTGATCACCCGGCGCAGGTCCTCGAAGCGACCGCTGCGCACCGTCAGCTCGTAGAGCCAGATGGCGTTGATGACGATCCACATGATCGGGAAGACGCCGAAGACGAAGCCCTGGGTGGCCGAGAGCCCGGCGAGGTGCACCGGCATGCCGTAGACCAGGACCGCGATCGCGAGCGCGACGCCGAGAGCGGTGAGCCCGGCGGCGTAGGCCTTCCAGCGCAGCCACCCGAGCGTGACGAAGACGGTGACGAGCGGCAGCAGCGCCACGAGGGCCGAGGCGGTGAGGCTGTCGCCCACGGGAGCGAGGTCGGGTTGGTACATGGTGGGGTCCTGTTCTCCGACGGTCGACCTTCAAGTGGTCTGACCACTGTGATCGATACCGTAGGGTGAGCGTGGTCACAGCGCAACCCCCTGACGCGATCCGTGTCGCCCCCGACCGAGGCAGGAGCCCCGATGTCGCAGCCCGAGTCCGGCGCCCCCGTGTGGCGGCCCGTCGGCCGTGCCCGTGCGCACGAGCTGGTCATCGACGCCATCGAGGACCAGATCCTGGCCGGCACCCTGGCGGTGGGCGATCCGCTGCCGCCGGAGCGCGAGCTCGCCGCCCGCCTCGAGGTCAGCCGGGCAGGGGTGCGCGAGGCGATCCGTGTGCTCGAGGGGCAGGGGGTCGTGCGCTCGAGCGTCGGGTCGGGGCGCGAGGCGGGCACCTTCATCGCGGCGATGCCCACGGCGGCGCTCACCCGCTTCCTGCGGCTGCACGTCGCCCTCGCCAACTTCCCGGTCGACGACGTCGTCGCGGCCCGCGTGATGCTCGAGCGCAGCAGCGCCGCGCTCGCGGCCCAGCACGCCGACGCCGAGGCACTCGCCGTCGTCCGTCGCTCGCTGGACGCCATGGACGCACCGGGCCTGCCCCGCGAGGAGTTCAACGAGCACGACACGCACTTCCACGTCGCCATCGCCGAGGCGGGTGGCAACCGCCTCGTGGCCGACATGACCACCGCGATCCGGGACTCGCTCCGGCTGCCGATCCTCGCCGCGCTCCGGGCGCTCGACGACTGGGGCGGCACCTGTGGGCGGCTGCGCGCGCAGCACCACGGCATCTACGACGCCATCGTCTCCGGTGACGCCACGCGGGCCGCCGACCTCGCCGAGGCGCACATCCTGCAGGCGCAGGCCGAGCTCGGGACCACGACGGGCCCGACGCCCACGACCTGAGGCGGCAGGAGTGGGCCACCTCCCCCGAGGCGGGGCCGTAGCCAGGGGGTCGTCACCATGGGCCCCGTGGGCGAGGCGGGGGACGACGAGCGCGCCGTGCCCCGTCGGCTCGACTGGCTGCTGGGCACCGCGATCGGGGTGCGGGCGCTCTACGGCGTGGCGATGCTGCCGCTCATCCCGCTGCTGATCGGCCCGGCGCCCCTGCTGCTCACCCTGCTGAGCGGGTCGATGGTGGCCGAGGTCGTGCTGGGGGCGCGTGCCCGGGTCGGCGAGATCTCCTGGACGGCGGCGGTGCTGGCAGGGGTGCCGGTCTGGGTGCTGACCGACTGGCTCTACTGGGCCGCGGGACGACGCTGGGGCGATCGCGCCCTGCTGGCGATGCTGCGACGGCGCGACCCTGCGCAGGCGGAGCGCCGGGCGGCCCGCATCGAGCGGCTCGCGCACCGGCTCGGACCCACCGGGGTGGTGGTCGCCAAGCTCATGCCCGTGCCGGGTCCGCTGCTGTACGCCGCCGCGGGCACCGGTGGCATGCGGCTCCCCGTCTTCCTCGCCCTCAACGCGCTCGGCACGCTGCTCACCGCCGGTGTCGTGGTCACGCTGGGCTACACGCTCGGACGCGGGGCGATCGACGTGGTCGACGCCTTCGAGCAGTACGCCGTCGTGGGCACGCTGGTGCTGGTCGCGCTGGGGACGGTCGTGGTCGTCGTCCGCCGCCGGCGCCGCTCGCGCTGAGCCGCACCACCCCTCGGTACGTTGGGCGAGAGGTCGTCGCGACCGACAGCGGCGCGGCGCACACCGACAGGAGGCCTCCCATGAACCTGAGCCACGCACCACTCCGCCTCGCCACCGGGGCGTACATCCTCAACAGCGGTCTGGGGAAGCGCGGGCTGCCCGTCGAGGCCGCCGCCGGCATGCAGGGCATGGCGGCCAACGGCATCCCCGCGGTCACCAAGGTGAGCGCCGAGACGTTCGGCCGGGCCCTGAGCGCCGGTGAGATCGCGCTGGGCGCGGCGCTGCTCGCGCCCTTCGTCCCCTCCGCCGTCGCCGGCGCCGGGCTGACCGCCTTCGGCGGTGGGCTCGTGCAGATGTACCTCAACACGCCGGGCATGACCCAGGAGGGCTCGCGCGTGCGGCCCAGCGAGCAGGGCATCGGCCTGGCCAAGGACATCTGGCTGGTCGGCGCCGGGCTGACGCTCCTCGCCTCCGCGTGGTCGTCCCGCAGGTCGGGCAGGTCCGTCGACTGAGCCGCCGCGACCGCTCGTCGACGCCGTCAGTCCGCGGCGGTGCTGCGCCGGTCGAGCAGCACCGCGGTGGTGTTGAGCCCGGCCCAGCCGAGGGTGACGGCCAGCACCTTGGTGCGGATGTCGGGATCGCTGACCCGGCGGGAGAGCAGGGCCGCGTCACCGAGGTCCATCGCGATGCGCAGCAGCATCGCGGCGCGCACGGCGCGGTCGGAGCGGCTCAGCGCGCCCACGGCGCTGATCGCCAGGTCGCGCACGCCGAAGCTCTGCGCGAGGAGCTCCAGGCCGTCGCGGTCGGAGCGGTCGGCCTCGAGGGCCTGCCACAGGTGCTCGGGACGGACCAGGGCGTAGACGCCGTAGCTCGCGGTGGCGGTGGACAGCAGTCGGCTCCAGCGTTGGCTCACCCCGGCGGGGTACCCGCCCCCGACCGCGGCAGTCGCGGACGAGCGCGACCACCTGTCGGCGCGTGGGACGACGGCACCACCCGGCAGGTCGCCTCGGCGGCGGTGTGGGGTACGACGGGGTCCGTGGAGACGGTGACGGTCGACGACGCGGTGCTGCGGCGACCGAAGACGCTCGGGGCCGACGCGACGGCCGGCGACGTGCGGGCCCTGCTGGGGGACCACGTGCACGCGGCGCTGCTGGTCGAGGGTCGTCGCCTCGTCGGCGTCGTGGTGCGTGCCGACCTCGGTGACGGTGACAGTGACAGTGACGGGGCCGGCGACGGGGCCGCGCCGGACGGGGCGCCCGCGCTGCCGCTGGCCCGGCTCGAGGGCCGCACCGTCCGGTCGGGCACGCCGCTCGACGACGCCCAGCGCCTGCTCGCCGCGTCGGGTCTGCGACGCCTGGCCGTGGTCGACGACACGGGGGCGCTGGTCGGGCTGCTGTGCCGCAAGCGGCGGGGCGACGGCTGGTGCACCGACGCGGGCGTCGCGGCGCGTCGTCGCGAGCGCACCTGCCGGTCGGCCTGACCCTGGTGCGACCGGGCCGGCTCACAGGGCCGGCTACAGGGCCGGGTTGGGGCGCCCCAGGCTGCGGCTGCGGCCGCGGAAGACGGCGAGCACGGCGCCGTCGTCGGCGCGCGTGACGGTGACGTCGTAGACGCCCGAGCGACCCCGCGAGACGGTCTCCACCGCCGTCGCCACCAGCTCGTCGCCGAGCCGGGCGGCCTCGACGAAGCTGATGTCGAAGCCCGACGCCACCGTCACGGTGCCGTGCGAGTTGCAGGCCACGGCGAAGGCGGAGTCGGCGAGGGCGGCGACCAGGCCGCCGTGGCAGACGTCCCACCCGTTGACCATGTCGGCACGGACCCGCATCGCCACGGTGGCGGTGCCCGGGGCGACGGCGCGGACCGTCATGCCGAGCATCCTGCTGGCGGCGTCCTGCGACCACATCCGCCGGGTGCTGACCTCGGCGACCCTGGCGGCCTCGTCGTCGGTCATCGCGCGCCCCGGTGCCCGATGTCGAGAGCGGTGTCGGGAGTGGGGGTCATGGTCTGCCTCTCGGGCGGTCGAGGTCGGCACGGAGGGGCGGCTCAGGCGTCGAAGTCCACCACGACCCGGTCGCCGACCGGGTACGTCTGGCAGGTCAGCACGAAGCCTCGCGCGACCTCGTCGTCGTCGAGCGCGTAGTTGCGCCGCATGTCGGTCTCCCCCGCGCTGACGTGGGCGCGGCAGGTCCCGCACACGCCGCCCCTGCAGGCGAAGGGCAGGTCGCCGCGGATGGCAGCGGCGCCGTCGAGGAGGGTCCGGTCGCGCGGCTGGGCCGCGGTCGAGCTGCGGCCGTCGAGCGTGATCGTCACCTCGCTGGTGTCGCCGCCGACGACGGCCTCGGGCCGGTCGACCTCGGGGGGCGGCTCGTCGACGTAGAACAGCTCGACGTGCACCCGGTCCCTCGCGACGCCGAGCTCCTCGAGCACCTCGCGCGCGTCGGCGACCA
>JBQGFI010000431.1:0-4901 GCA_052040065.1 Marmoricola sp. | reverse complement strand
CTCCCGCTGCCCGACTGGGACCGCGACATCTTCAACCTGCCCTTCTACTACGTGCTGGTCGCCATCTTGGCGCTGCAGCTGCTGATGACCTGGCAGATCCGCCGCACCAAGCTCGGCATGGGCCTGATCGCGATCCGCGAGGACGAGAGCAAGGCCGCGACCATCGGCATCAACCTGCCGACCGAGAAGATCATCGCCTTCATGGCCAGCGCCGTCTTCGTCGGCATGGCCGGCGCGGTCTACGGCTACTACCTGACCTTCATCGACCCGCGCGGCATGTTCGGCATCCTGCTGAGCGTGCAGCTGGTGCTCTCCATGCTGATCGGCGGCAAGGGCACCCTGTGGGGCCCGGTGGTCGGTGCCTTCCTCATCGAGTACCTCTCCGAGACCGCCAACAACGAGTGGGGCGGCGGCAACATCCGGCTCTTCCTCTTCGGCGGCCTGCTGATGGCGGTCGTGATCTTCCTGCCGAAGGGGATCCTGCCGACCATCCAGCAGCTGGTGACCAGGCGGCGCGCGGCGGGCAAGGCCGGCCTGGTCGGCGCCCGCATCGGCACCGGCGGCAGCCTCGCCTCGATCACCGACCGGGTGCAGCTCGTCGACCGGGCCGACATCCCCGACCGGGCGATCCTCGAGGTCAAGGGCCTCAAGCGCTACTTCGGCGGCGTCAAGGCCGTCGACGGCGCGTCCTTCGCGGTGCCCGAGGGCTCGATCACCGGCCTGATCGGCCCCAACGGGTCGGGCAAGACCACGATCTTCAACCTCATCGACGACACCATCAAGGCCGAGGACGGCGAGATCTGGCTCGACGGCCAGCGCATCGACGGGCTGCCGTCGTGGGAGCGCGCGCACCGCGGGCTGGGCCGCACCTTCCAGACCACCCGCCTCTTCCGCGAGATGACCGTGCTGGAGAACGTCGTGGCGGTGCAGCGCACCTTCTCGATCCGCCAGCTCGGCAAGGTCGCCGTCAGCGGCGCGGAGGCGCGGGCGGCCGAGGAGCTGCTGGAGTTCGTCGGGATGCGGGCCTTCCGCGACCAGTCGGCGCACGCGCTCTCCTACGGCCAGCAGAAGCTGGTCGAGCTCGCGCAGATCCTGATGCTCGACCCCAAGGTCATCCTGCTCGACGAGCCGGCCGGCGGCATCAACCCGGTGCTGATCGAGCGGATGGGCGAGATGATCCGCGAGCTCAACTCCTACGGGAAGACCTTCCTGCTGGTGGAGCACAACATGCCCTTCGTGCTCGGGCTCTGCGACCCGGTGCACGTGCTGGCTCGCGGCCGCACCATGGCCTCGGGCACGCCCGAGGAGATCCAGCGCGACCCCGCCGTCATCGACGCCTACCTGGGCGACGACTTCGTGCTCGAGGAGAAGACCTCATGAGTGGGACCACCCCGATGCTGACCATGAAGGGCGTCGTCGCCGGCTACGGCGGGGGCGACGTGCTCCAGGGGGTCGACATCTCGGTGCCGCCCGGCTCGGTGGCGTGCATCGTCGGGCCCAACGGCGCGGGCAAGTCGACGGTGCTCAAGACCATCAGCGGGCTGCTGACGCCGCGGCTGGGGGAGGTGCACCTGCAGGGCGAGCCGATCCACCAGTGCGGCGCCGCGGAGATCCTCGAGCGCGGCATCTCGCAGGTGCCCCAGGCCAACGCGCTCTTCCCCGGCATGACCGTGCGGGAGAACGTGCTGCTCGGCGCCTACATCATCCGGCGCGACAAGGCGCTGGTGCGCGAGCGCTACGACCAGGTCGCCGCGCTCTTCCCGATCGTCGGGCAGCGCGCGGGCGACAGCGCCGGCAACCTCTCCGGCGGCCAGCGCCGGATGGTGGAGTTCGCCCGCTCGCTGATGCTCGACCCCGTCCTGCTGCTGCTCGACGAGCCGTCGCTCGGCCTGGACCCCAAGGCGCTGCAGACGCTCTACGACTCGGTGATGGTGCTCCAGCAGAGCGGCAAGACCATCCTGATCGTGGAGCAGAACGTGCGCTTCGGGATGCGCATGGCCACCGACGGGATCGTGATGGAGTCGGGCAAGGTCGTCACCCAGCGTGACGCCGCCTCGATCCTCTCCGACTCCGACATCGCCCAGATGTACTTCGGCGGCACCGTCTCCGGCACCGACGCCGAGGTCACCCCCGCCGTCGCCCGCGACGTCACGCCCTGACGACCTCGGCGGTCAGTCGCCGTGGGTGAAGGAGTGGTGCTCGTGGGCCACCTGCCAGCCTCGGGCGCCGCGCTGCAGGCCCAGGGTGAGGCGGAGCCTCCGGTCGGGCGCGTCGGCGAGCTCCTCGGGTGAGCCGCAGCGCAGCAGGGCGAAGGCGTAGGCGACGTCCTCGCCGCTCCTGACCTGCAGCTCGTCGATCTCGAAGACCGCACCCTGTCGCTGCCACGCGAAGAAGGGCGGCCACGTCGCCGCGTAGGCGTCACGGCCCCGGACTCCGCGCTGGGGTGGGGGCACGTCGAACATCACGAGGTCGTCGGCGTGGTCGGCCAGGACGCCGTCGAGGTCGCCCTCGTGCACGGCCGCCGCCCAGCGGCGTACCAGCGCGGTGATCTGCTGCTCGTCGCTCATGCCGGTGGAGACCCGCGCGGCGCCGGACACTCATCGCCGGCGGGTCTTGACAGGACCGCGCTCCGTGGTCAAGATCGGCCAAGTGGCTAAGCCACTTAGCCGATCAGGAGGACGGATGACGCTGGGGTGGTTGGGCACCGGCCGCATGGGTGCCGCGATGGCGCGGCGGCTGGTCGACGCGGGCAACGACGTGCTGGTCTGGAACCGCACGGCGAGCAAGACCGAGCCCCTCGTGCAGGCCGGCGCCACGGCGGTGGCCACCGTCGGTGACCTCGGCGCCGCCGAGGTGGTCTTCGTGATGGTCTCGCGGCCCGAGGACCTCGAGCAGGTGCTCGTCGGGCCCGACGGGCTGCTGCGCGCGGAGCGGCTGCCCGAGGTCGTCGTCGACTGCTCGACGGTGTCGGCCGAGACCTCGGCGCGGATGCGCGGGCTGGCGACCGACGCCGGCGTGGAGTTCCTCGCCTCGCCGATCAGCGGCAACCCGCACGTCGTCGCTGAGGGAGGCGCGTGCCTGGTGTGCTCCGGCCCGGAGGCCACCTTCCGCCGCGTGGAGCCCCACCTGCTGCAGATCGCCAAGGTCGCCGTGCACGCCGGGGAGGCCGAGCAGAGCCGGCTGGTCAAGCTCGCCCACAACCTCTACCTCGGGATGATGGTCCAGGCGCTCGTCGAGGTGACCGCCCTGGCCGAGAAGGCCGGGACCAGCCGCACGGCCTTCCTGGAGTTCCTCAACGGCACCGTCATCAGCTCCGACTGGGTGCGCAAGCGCACGCCCGACCTGGTGGCGCTCGACTGGACGCCGACCTTCACCACCGAGCTGCTCCGCAAGGACTTCGACCTCGGCCTCGCCGAGGCGCGGGCGCTCGAGGTGCCCATGCCCGTGGCGGCGGCGACCCACCAGCTGATCCAGGCCGCGATCGGCACCGGCCAGCGCGACGACGACTTCCTCTCGCTCTTCGTCCAGGAGGCCCGCGCCGCCGGCCTCGACCCCGTCCCCGAGACCCGTCCGGAGGTCTAGCGCCATGTCGCTGCAGGAGTTCGTCGACCCGCCCCGCTTCGAGGAGTACCGCGAGCGCTTCGCGGAGTTCTTCACCATGGAGCGCCGCGACGACGGGGTCATCCTCGTCGCCGGCCACACCGACGGCGGCCCGATCCAGCTCAGCGTGCAGAACCACCGCGCGCTCGGCCAGATGCTCAAGACCGTCGGGGCCGACCCCGACAACGAGCTGCTGATCCTCACCGGCACCGGCGAGGAGTTCATGATGGACTCCGACCCCGAGGGCTTCGCGCTCGAGGACGCCGACATGCCGCACTGGGCCTACGAGTACGCCTACAAGGACGGCCGGATCAACGTCAGCTCGCTGGTCAACGACCTCGAGATCCCGACGATCGGCATCATGAACGGACCCGGCTTCCACTCCGAGATCGTGCTGATGTGCGACCTCACCCTGGCCGCCGACGACGCCACCATCTTCGACCTGCACTACGACATCGGGTCGGTGCCCGCCGACGGCATCCACACCTGCTTCCAGGAGCTGCTCGGCGTCAAGCGGGCGGCGTACGCCCTGCTCACCGGGGAGGCCTTCACCGCCCAGCAGGCACTCGAGCTCGGCATGGTCAACGAGGTGCTGCCGCGCGACCAGCTGGTGAGCCGGGCCTACGCGATCGCCGACCACATCATGGGCCAGCCGCGCACCACGCGCCGCCTCACCACCCAGATCGTGCGGCGGCCGTGGCGCCAGCGCATCACCAGCGACCTCGACGGCGGCTTCGGCATCCAGATGTTCGGCCACGTGGCCAAGCAGAAGTCGATCCACGGGCGCGAGGGCATCGCCAGCGTCGTCGACTACGTGCGGCAGGGCCGGCGCAACAACTTCGACCCCGCGTGAGGAGCCCCACCGTGACCGAGCCCCCCACGGCGACCGCGACGGCCGCCGAGCTGCAGCGCTTCGCCGACGGCGTCCGGCTCCACGCCGTGCGCATGGTGGCGCCGCACGGCATGGGCTACCTCGGCCAGGCGCTGTCGTCGGCCGAGGTGATGGCGGCGCTCTACCTCACGGCGTACCGGCCCGAGCGCGACGCCATGGTGTGCTCGCCCGGCCACTACGTCATCGCCCACTTCGCCGCGGCGGCCCTGACCGGTCAGCTCGACCCCGCCCTGCTGGAGACCTACGGCCACGAGGACTCCGACCTCGAGGCGATCGGCACCGAGCGCTCACCGGCGCTCGACCTGACGTGCGGCACCCTCGGCACCGGCCTCTCCGGTGCCGTCGGCCTCGCGCTCGCCGACCGCATGCAGGGGCACGACGGCCACGTCTTCGTGCTCACCAGCGACGG
>JBQGFI010000430.1:0-2835 GCA_052040065.1 Marmoricola sp. | reverse complement strand
CGGTGGTGCCGGTGGCGCCGAGGCGGACGACCTGGCCGGAGACGTAGGCGCTCTTGGGGGAGAGGAAGAAGGCCAGCGTGGAGCCGATGGTCGTGTCGGCGCCGGGGGCGACGTACACCAGGTTGACGGTGCTGCCGCGGCCGATCTCCTTGCCCAGCGACCGGGTGAAGCCCTCGAGGGCGCGCTGCGCGACCCGCTCGCTGCCCTCGGACTGCTCGGGAGGCGTGCCGAGCACCAGCACGCGCGAGCACGGCTGCAGGCTGCGCATCAGCGGGGTGAAGAACTGCTGCAGCGCCACGAGGTCGGCGGCGGTGTCGAGGCCGGTCGCGTCGAGCACCAGGCCCTTGTACTTCTGGCCGGGCTCGGTGGTGGCGACCGCCGCGATGCCGAGGCCGTCGAGGGAGGCGGTGACCGCCTTGGCCAGCCGGCCGTCGCCACCGACGACGACGGTGCCGTCGACCAGCGGGGCGCCGTCGGTCCAGCGGTCGAGCCGCACCGGGTCGGGGAGCCCGAGGTTCTTGACCAGGAACTTGCCGACGGGGGTGGAGGTGAAGAACTGGTACCGGTCGCTCATGGCTTCCTCTACAGTGGCTACGGCTGGGCTACTCGAGAGTACGACGCCACGGTAACTGTGGGTGTAACTTACCGTCCACTTTTAGTGACCTGGCCCTCACGCCGTTCATTTCTGCCGTCGGGACAGGCACGATGGCCGTGGCCCCAGGGGCCCGCCCGACTCACGAGGAGCTGACCAGATCATGCCGCAGGAGACCCGCCGCGTCGCCGTTCTCGGGGGCAACCGCATCCCCTTCGCCCGCAGCAACACCGTCTACGCGACGGCGTCCAACCAGGAGATGCTGACCGCCGCCCTCGACGGTCTGGCGACGCGCTACGGCCTGCAGGGCGAGCGGGTCGGCGAGGTGGCCGCCGGTGCGGTGCTCAAGCACAGCCGCGACTTCAACCTCACCCGCGAGGCCGTGCTCGGCTCGCGCCTCGCGCCCGAGACCGCCGCGGTCGACCTGCAGCAGGCCTGCGGCACCGGCCTGCAGGCCGCGATCTACGTGGCCAACAAGATCGCCCTCGGGCAGGTCGACTCCGGCATCGCCGGCGGCTCCGACACCACCTCCGACGCGCCGATCGCCGTGGGGGAGAAGCTCCGCAAGATCCTGCTCGAGGCCAACCGCGCCAAGACGCTGCAGGGTCGCCTGGCGGCGCTCGCCAAGGTCCGGCCCGCGCACCTCGTGCCGGCCATCCCGAGCAACGGTGAGCCGCGCACCCGGCTCTCGATGGGGGAGCACGCCGCGCTCACCGCGCTGGAGTGGCAGATCAGCCGCGAGGCGCAGGACGAGCTCGCCGTGGCGTCCCACCAGCGGCTCGCGGCGTCGTACGAGCGTGGCTTCCAGGACGACCTGATCACGCCCTTCCACGGGCTCGAGCGCGACCAGAACCTGCGGCCCGACTCCTCGGTGGAGAAGCTCGCCACGCTCAAGCCGGTCTTCGGCAAGGGCGAGGCCGCCACCATGACGGCCGCCAACTCCACCCCGCTCACCGATGGTGCCTCGACGGTGCTGCTGGCCAGCGAGGACTGGGCCGAGGCGCACGGCCTCACGCCGCGCGCCTACTTCGTCGACGCCGAGACCGCGGCCGTCGACTTCGTGCACGGCGGCGAGGGCCTGCTGATGGCGCCGGCGTACGCCGCGGCGCGGCTGCTGCAGCGCAACGGCCTCACGCTGCAGGACTTCGACTTCTACGAGATCCACGAGGCCTTCGCCTCGCAGGTGCTCTCCACGCTGGCCGCCTGGGAGGACCCCGTCTTCTGCAAGGAGCGCCTCGGCCTCGACGAGCCGCTGGGGGCGATCGACCGCACCAAGCTCAACGTCAACGGCTCCTCGCTCGCCGCCGGCCACCCCTTCGCCGCCACCGGCGCCCGCATCGTCGCCAACCTCGCGAAGCTCCTCGAGGAGCGCGGCTCCGGCCGCGGCCTGATCTCGGTCTGCGCCGCCGGCGGCCAGGGCGTCGTCGCCATCCTGGAGCGCTGAGCGCGGCCTCGCGGCGAATTCACCGGCCGGCCGGTGAAGTCGCCGAGTGCCACGTCAGGGTCGTCCCGGACGCCGTCCGACGACGCTGGTGTGGCACTCGAGCCGGGGTAGGCGGTCAGCCGCCGACGGCGAGCGCCTGCGCGGTGCGGACGACGTAGCGCTTGACGTCGGCGGCCGAGACCGGGGCGATGGCCGGCACGCCGGGGGACTGCTCGCGCACGAGCATGCCGACGCGCGCCAGCTGGAGCGCGCCGAGCCCGCTGGCGTACATGTGGTTGGCGAGCAGCACGGGGTCGTCGACGTGGAAGTCGCCCGCTTCGTTGCCGGCGACCAGCACGTCGCGCACGTGGGCCAGGCAGACCGTCATGCCGCGGCCGAGGCGGAACATCGCGCTCTCGCTGATCTCGTCGAGCAGCTCAGGACCCGGGCGGCGCATGATGGTGAGCGCGCAGTCGACGAAGGCCGGGTGGTCGAGGCCGAAGTCGACGAAGGCCTCGGTCACGGCCGCCAGCTTGGTGGCCGGCGTACGCCGCCCGCGCGCCGCCGCCTCCAGCGCCTCGCCGAGGTCGTCGAGGTAGCTGACGAGCGTGAGCGCGAAGAGCTCCTCCTTGCCGGAGAAGTGGCGGTAGATGATGGCGCGGTTGACGCCGACGGCCTTGGCGATGTCGTCGATCTGGGCGTCGCGCACGCCGGTGCGGTCGAAGAGCTCGCGCGTCGCGGCCAGGATCTCCGCCTCCCGCGCGCGGCGTCGCGCCGCGGCGGGCTTGCGGGGCGCCGGTCGCTCCTCGGCGTCGACGGC
>JBQGFI010000429.1:0-8520 GCA_052040065.1 Marmoricola sp. | reverse complement strand
CCTCGCCGAGGGCCTGGCGCAGGGTGCAGGCGGCCCGGGCGCGGCCGCCGACCTGGAGCTGGTCGGCGTGCGCGCAGCTCTCGTCGACGTCGCGCGCGACGACGACCTCCGTGACGACCGGGAGCCCGGTGACCTCGCGGACGTCGGCGAGGATCTCCAGCCCCTTGCGGCCCAGCCCCTGGAAGGCGTACGGCGAGGTGCGGGGCTTGAAGGCGCCGCCGCGGAGCAGCCGGGCGCCGGCGGCCTTGGCCATCTCGGCGGCCTCGAGCGTCTGCTGCGCCGACTCGACGGCGCACGGCCCGGCCACGAAGGTGAAGCTGTCGGGCCCGATGGCCACCTGCGCGTCGCCGGACCCGACGTGCACCGTGCTCCGCTCCGGGTGGTGCTGCCGACTGACCAGCTTGTAGGGGTCGGAGATGCGGTGCACGTCCTGCACGCCCGGGAGGCTGCGCAGGTTGAGTCCCTGGAAGCGGTCGAGGTCGCCGACCAGGCCGATGATGGTGCGGACGACGCCGCGGCTCACGAAGGCCTGGCCGCCCGCCTCCTCGACGCGGGCGGTGACCCTCGCGATCTGCTCCTCGGTGGCGCCCGGGGCCATCACCACGACCATGGGCCGAGGCTAGGACCGCGACGTCCGCATCCCGGACGGGTGTCTCACGATGCGTCGCGCTGTGGCCGGATCGTGACCTCGACCACGCCCCGGCGGGACGGCGTCAGACGATGCCGATGGTGACCGTGCTGCCCTTGCGGGCGCTGCCGCCCGAGGGCGACTGCGACACGACGTACTGCACCCCGATGTAGACGTTGGAGCGCTGCCGGTCGACCTCGAAGCCCGCCTCCTGGAGCCTGGCCACGGCGGCGTCGACCCCCATGCCGATCACCCGGGGCACCTCGACCATGACCGGGCCGAGGGAGACCACCAGCTCGACGGTGTCGCCGCGGACCCCGGTGCCCGAGTCGGGGCTCTGGCTGATCACGCGGCCCTGCGCCACCGAGTCGCTGTGCTCCTCGGAGGTCTCGACCTCGAAGCCGCGCTCGCCGAGCGCCTGGGCCGCGCGGTCGGCGTCGCGGCCGGTGAGGTCGGGGATCCTGATCGGCCGCGGGCCCGTGCTCACCACGAGGTCGACCGACGCGTCGCGCTTGAGCTCGGTGCCGGGGCGGGGGTCGGTGGTGATGACCTCGCCCTCGGGCACCTCCTCGTGGAAGCGCTCGGTGGAGCCGCCGTAGGCGAGGTTGGTGTCGAGCAGGGCCTGCTGCGCGTCGTCGACGCTGCTGCCGGCGACGTCGGGCACGTCGTAGCGCTCGGGGCCGAGGGAGAGCACCACGCCCACCGTGCCCTCGTCGAGCACGCGGTCGCCCGGGGCCGGGTCGGAGGAGATGACCATCCCCTTCTCCACGGTCTCGGAGTACGCCGGGTCGCCCACGTCGAGCGACAGCCCGGCGGCGTCGAGGCGCTGCTCGGCCGCGGCCTGCGTCATGCCCAGCACGGCGGGGGTCTCGGTGTAGCGGGCCACGCCGAACCACCAGCCGCCGATGCCGGCCCCCGCCGCCAGGAGCAGCACGAGCAGCAGCGCGATCGGCCCGCGGCGCGAGCTCCGCGGGCGGGCGGGGGTGGCGGGAGGTGCCGGGGGCGCCACGGTGGGGCCGGTCACCGCGCCGTCGCGCTCCTGGTCGTAGACCTCGCCCGTGGGCTCGTGCGACCAGCCGGTGCCGCCCACGCCGGCGCCGACGAGCTCGTGCTGCTGCACCACGTCGCGCGCCTCGAGGATCTCGGGCAGCTCGTCGGTGCTCACGTCGGGGGTCTCCGCCTCGTCGTCACCGGTGCGGGAGGCGGCGAGCAGCGGGGTCAGGTCGGCGGTCAGCTCGGAGTCGTGGGTGACGCCCTGCTCGAGCGCCAGCCGCACCTGGCGCACCTGGTGGAGCAGCACGCGCGCGTCGGTGGGCCGCAGCTCGGTGGTGCGGGCCGTCGCCCGCGCCACGAGGGCGTCGACGTAGTCGGGCCCGCCGGCGACGCGCGACGACGGCGCCGGCACGTCCTCGTGCACGTGCTTGTAGGCGACCTGGATCGGGCTGTCGGCCTGGTGGGGCTTGCTCGCGGTGAGCAGCTCGAAGAGCACCACCCCGGTGGCGTAGACGTCGGCGCGCGCGTCGGCACGGCCGTCGACCACCAGCTCGGGGGAGAGGTAGGAGACCGTGCCGATGAGGATCTCGCCCGTCGCGGTGTGCTGGGTGTCGGCGCTGACCGCGCGGGAGAGCCCGAAGTCGGCGACCTTGACCCGGCCCTCGCCGGTGACCAGCACGTTCTCGGGCTTCACGTCGCGGTGCACGATGCCGGCCGTGTGCGCGGCCCCCAGCGCCTCGAGCACCGACTCGACCAGGCGCAGCGCGCGCACCGGGCGCAGCGGCGCCTCCTCGCGGATCAGCTGGCGCAGCGTGCGGCCCTCCACCAGCTCCATGACCAGGTAGAGGGTGCCGTCGTCGTCGCCGGTGTCGAAGACCGCCACCACGCCCGGGTGGGACAGGCGTGCGGCCGCGCGCGCCTCGCGCTGGAAGCGGCGCACGAAGTCGTCGTCGTGGGCCAGGCCGTCGTGCATCACCTTGACCGCGACCGTGCGGTCGAGCCGCAGGTCGGTCGCACGGTGCACCGTCGCCATGCCGCCGCGGGCGATCTGCTCCTCCAGGCGGTAGCGGCCGTCGAGCACGCGTCCGGTCAGGGACTGAGCGGTGCGTTCCACGGTGCCTCCAGCGCCGGTGGGGAAGGAGACCCGGCCTGACCAGCACCTTAAGGGCCGGGCGGTGATCAGCGGTGGAGGCGGGCCGAGGACGTGGCGGACGAGGTGGTCCGGGTCACCCGACCCTCCGGGGCCGACCGGTGGGACGATGGGGCCATGGAGGCACAGCACGACCTGCAGGACCTGATCGGTGAGTGGCTGGACTGGAAGGGCGTCGCCGGCGAGCTCGGCGTCAGCGTCGGCAAGGTGCGCACGATGATCCGCGAGCACCAGCTCGCGGCGGTCGGGCCCCGGGTGCCGGCCGAGCTGCTGATGGACGGCCAGGTCGTCAAGGGCGTGCCCGGGCTGCTGACGGTGCTCAGCGACGGCGGCTGGAGCGACGAGGAGATCCTCACGTGGCTCTTCACCGCCGACGACACCCTCCCCGGCCGTCCCATCGACGCCCTGCGCGAGGACCGCGGCTCCGAGGTCAAGCGCCGCGCCCAGGCGATCGCGCTGTAGCAGCGACTGGTTCCGCGACCGGCTAGACCGTGCGGCGGACGGCGCGGGCCGCGAGGTCGCCCAGGGCCGCGCGGGCGGGCTCGCGCACGGGGGCGGTGGCCAGGGCGTCGAGGGCGGTGCCGCTGAGGTGCTCGATCACGTCCTCGAGCTGGGCCAGCGCCCCGCTGCCGCGGATCAGGTCGCGCAGCTCGTCGACCTCGGCCTCGCTCAGCGCGGTGCCGAGCGCGGCGTCGAGCCGCGCGGCGTCGGCCGCCGGGAGCGCGTCGAGCGCGAGCGCGACGAGCACGGTGCGCTTGCCCTCCACCAGGTCGTCGCCCGCGGGCTTGCCGGTCAGGGCCGGGTCGCCGAAGACCCCCAGCACGTCGTCGCGCAGCTGGAAGGCCGCCCCGAGCGGCAGGCCGAAGCGCGAGAGCGCGGCCAGCGCCGCGTCGTCGGCGCCGGCCAGCGCCGCGCCCCCGTGGCGCGGCCGCACCACGGAGTACTTCGCGGACTTGTAGCGCAGCACGGTCATGGCGGCGTCGACGTCGGCCGCGCCCCGCGCCTGCACCGAGACGTCGAGGAACTGGCCGGTCACCACCTCGGTGCGGGTCAGGTCGAGCATCCGGAGCCCGGCCAGTACCCGCTCGGCCGGGAGGCCGCACGTGCGCAGCACCTCGTCGGACCAGCTGAGCAGCAGGTCGCCCAGGAGGATCGCGCCGGCGGCGCCGTACTCCTCCGAGCCCCCGCTCCACCCCAGCGCGCGGTGCTGGGCGGCGAAGGCGCGGTGGGCCGCGGGCTGTCCGCGGCGGGTGTCGGAGGCGTCCATCAGGTCGTCGTGGGCCAGGGCGCTCGCGTGCAGCAGCTCCAGCGAGGCGCAGGCCCGCAGCAGCGCAGCAGGGTCCTCGACGGGCGCCAGCGCGGCGTACCCCCACCAGCAGAACGACGCCCGCAGCCGCTTGCCGCCCGTGACGGCGTGCTGGGCGGCGTCGAGCAGGCGGTCGGCGTCGGGACCGAGGGGGGCGAGCAGGACGCGACGGGTCTCGACCACGTCGGTCAGCACCGCCTGCAGCTCGGCGGCGATGTCGCTGCCGGAGCCGTCCCACCCTGTGTGCTCGCGCGTCACCGGGCGAGCCTAGCCCCGTACGATCGAGGTCATGCCCGGCACCCAGTCGTCCGCCCCGGCCGTGCCGCCGACCCGCATCGGCGACCTGCTCGGACGCGCCGGCGACCACGGCGAGAAGGCCTTCTCCTTCGAGTTCTTCCCGCCCAAGGACGCCGAGGGCGAGGAGGTGCTGTGGCGCTCGATCAGCGAGCTGGAGCCGCTGCAGCCCACCTTCGTCTCCGTGACGTACGGCGCCGGCGGCACCACCCGCGACCGGACCCTGGCGATCACGGGACGGATCGCCCGCGAGACCTCGCTGCTGCCGATGGCCCACCTGACCTGCGTCGGCCACACCACCCGCGAGCTCGAGCGCATCCTCACCGACCTGCGGGCGGCCGGCGTCGCCAACGTGCTCGCGCTGCGCGGTGACCCGCCGGAGGGCCCGGGCACCCCCTTCACCTCCACGCCCGGCGGCCTCGACTACGCCTCCGACCTGGTCGGCCTCGTGCGCCGCGCGCAGCCCGACCTGTGCGTTGGCGTGGCGGCTTTCCCCGAGGGGCACCGCGACGCGGCCACGCTCGACGACGACGTGGCGGTGCTGCGGGCCAAGCAGGACGCGGGGGCGGAGTTCGCCGTGACCGAGATGGTGCTGCGGGCCTCCGACTACCTCGGGCTGCTCGAGCGGGCCGCCGCCGCCGGGGTCACGATCCCGATCGTGCCGGGCATCATGCCGATCCTGCGGCTCAGCTCGAGGGCGCGCATGGTCGAGCGGTCGGGACGCCACATCCCCACCGTGGTCCGCGCCCGGCTGGAGTCGCGGGCCGACGACCCCGCGGCCGTGCGGGCCGAGGGCATCGAGATCGCCACCGAGCTGTGCGAGGAGCTGCTGCGGCAGGGCAGCCCCGGGCTGCACTTCTACACCCTCAACCGCTCGCGGGCCACGCGCGAGATCTGGTCGGCGCTGGCCCTGCCCGTCAGCTAGCCGGACCCACCACCTGCGCCACGAGCGCGGCGGAGAGCCCCACGAAGGGCACGCCGGCCCCGGGCGCGGCGCTCGCGCCGGCGGCGTACACGCCGGGGAGCGGGGTCCGGGGCCCGAGCCGCTGCCGCACGGTGCCGCGGCCCTGCCACAGCACGCCGTACGCCGACTGGCCGAGCTCGGCGACCTGGTCGCGGGGGGAGCGGTCGACGCGGGCGACCACCTGGTCGCGCACCCGGATGCCGCCGCGGGCCAGCGCGACGACGGGGTCCTCGCTGAGCCGGCCGCGGCCGAGCAGGGTCCAGGCGTGGTGGCCTGCTGGTGCCTGGCCGCCCGTCGTGCGCAGCACCAGCAGCGCCTCGCCGTGCACCACCACCTCGTGGGGCAGTGCGGGCACCTCGCCCTCGAGCCCGAGGTGGCAGACCACCGGGGGCATCGCCGGCGTCGTCCGCACCACGTGCGCGGCGGTGGCGGGCAGCAGCCGGGGGTCGACCGCGAGCACGACCACGTCGGCGTCGACGTCGCCCGCGGTGGTGCGCACCCCCGCCGCGCGACCGTCGCGCAGCACCACGTCGAGCGCCCGGGTGCCCAGCTCGACCGCGACCCGGCGCGTGGCGAGGCGCTGGGCGAGCACGTCGCCCAGGCCGCCCAGGCCGCCCAGCTCGCCCGGCACGGTCCAGCAGCCGAGCTGGCGCTCCAGGTAGGACCACATCCCCACCCACGCCGGGACGTCGCGCAGGTCGTGGCCCTCCAGGGTGGCGCCGAAGCCCGCGAGCAGCCGCAGCCGCTCGTCCTTGAAGCGCCGCTTGAGGACCTTGGCCAGGGTGAGCCGGCTCCGGAGCAGTGCCGTGGCGTGGTCGCCGGCCAGCTCGGGCGACCACGGGCGCTCGACGTAGTCCTTGCGCAGCGCCTCCCAGTCGTCGGTGAAGGCGTCGACGTAGTCGGTCCAGCGCTGCGCCGCGTCGTCGCCCAGGGCCGCGCCGACCGCGGCCAGCTGGTCGGCCCGCCCCGAGGGCAGGTCGAGCTCGGTGCCGTCGGCGAAGCGGTGGCGCCGCAGCAGCGGCAGCTGCTCGAGCTCGACCTCGCGCTCCAGCGGGCGCCCGGACTTGCGGAAGAGGTCGCGCACCACGGCCGGCAGCAGCGTGTGGGCGGGTCCGCTGTCCCACGTGAAGCCGCCCCGGGTGAGCCGCCCCAGCGCGCCGCCCAGCCGGTCGCGGGCCTCGAGCAGCGTCACCTCGTGGCCGAGCTTGGCGAGACGGGCGGCGCTCGCGAGACCCCCGAGGCCACCCCCGACCACCACGACCCGCGCCATGGCGCGCACGGTAGCGCCCGGCCGTGGCGGGTACGCCGTCCGCATGAGCCAGAGCACCCCGAAGGACGAGCCCGACACCGCCGAGGAGCAGTCCGAGGACCTGATGCCGCCCGTCGGCGAGCCGCTGGACGCCGAGGAGGACGACGGCACGGGCAGCGCGGTCGGCGCCGGCTGACCCGGTCCCTCAGCCGGGGGTGACCTCGACCTCCGAGGCCCCGGTGAGCCGCTGGAGCTCCTCGTAGGTCGTGCTGAAGACCGCGGCGGGATGACCGGCGGCGGCCCAGACGACGGGGTGGCGCCGCAGCCAGGGGTCGAGGTACGTCGGCACCGGGGCGGGGTGGGCCAGCGGCGACACCCCGCCGATCACCTGCCCGGTGTGCTGCCGCACGAAGTCGGGCTCGGCACGCCGCAGCGCCGGGACCCCCAGGCGTGCGGCGGTGGCCGCGGTGTCGACCCGGTGCTCGCCGCTGGTGAGCAGCAGCAGGGGCACGGGCTCGGGGGAGCCGTCCGGCACGGCGAAGAGCAGCGAGTTGGCGATGGCGCCGGTCTCGCAGCCGAGCGCCGCGGCGGCCAGGGCGGCGGTGTGCACGGCGTCGGGGAGCACCCGGATCTCGCCGGTGCCGCCGCGCGCCCGCAGCTCGGTGCGGAAGCGGGCGATCGAGGGGTGCTCGCTCGGGTCGCTCGTGGGACCGCTCGTCTCGCTCATGGGGCCAGAGCGTAGGTCGCTGCGGGTCTTGACGACCTGTCGGTGGTGCGGTGTACCTTGGAGTTGTTCGAACAGATGTTCGAACAACCGCCTCGGTGGGAGATGACCTCGACCCCCATCTTCCACCGAGGCACCGACACCCAGGGGGAGCAGATGCGGCGCTACGACGATCCGGTGGAGGTCCGCACGGGCTCCGCCGCCGACCCCGACCAGTTCCTGTGGCGCGGCCGGCTCTGGCAGGTGCGCGAGGTGGTGGCCCACTGGGTCGAGACCGGCGCGTGGTGGCGGCACGAGGGCCCGGAGTCCGGCGACCTGCTGCGTGAGCAGGAGGTGTGGCGGGTGACGGCCGCTCCCGGCCGGACCGCCTGGCGGGTCGGTGACTTCGGCGTCTTCGACCTGGCCTTCAGCTGGGCCGACGGCGGCTGGCGGCTCACCCGGGCCGTGGACTGAGCGCCCCGAGCGCCCCGAGCGCACCGATCGCACCGAGCGGACTGAGTGGAGAGCAGATGACCAGCAGCACCCCCGCACCCCCGGCCTTCCTGCCGGCCGCCACCCACGCCTACCTGGAGCGGGCGGCGACCTCGCTGCGGGTGGCGATCGCCAGCAGCGACGTGCCCGAGCGCTACGCGCTGGCCCACGTCGCCGGCCTGCGCGCGGCGGCGGCCGTGCTCGCCGCCCGGGCCCGGCCGACCCCGACCACGGCGCGGGGCCGGCGGCAGCGCAACGCCTGGGTGCTGCTCACCGAGGTCGCCCCCGAGCTGGCGGAGTGGGCGGCCTTCTTCGCCGCCGGCGCCGACAAGCGCGTCGCGGCCGAGGCGGGCTCCCGTCGTGCCGTCACCCCGCGCGAGGCCGACGACCTGGTCCGCGACGCCGACCGGTTCCTGGCGGTGGTCGAGATCTCGCTCGGGCTCACCGAGCACGCGCCGATCCGCGTCGCCTGAGGACCTCGCGTGCCCGACCCCTTCGTCCACCTCCACGTCGCCTCCGGCTACTCGCTGCGTCACGGTGCCTCCCACCCGCGCACGCTGGTCGAGCGGGCGGCCGAGCTGGAGATGGACGCCCTCGCGCTGACCGACCGCGACGGCGTCTACGGCGCGGTCCGCTTCGTCAAGGCCGCGGTGGCGGCCGGGGTGGCGCCGATCCTGGGCGTCGACCTGGCCACCCCGCCCGGCCCCGGTCCCGGCCCCGGGGCGCGGGGCGGCGAGCGGC
>JBQGFI010000428.1:0-3682 GCA_052040065.1 Marmoricola sp. | reverse complement strand
CGGCCTTCGCCGCGTCGGGCTCGAGCATCGCCGCGGTCAGCGTCGCCTCGATCTGGTCACCGACCGACTCGGTGGTCCTGACCCCCTCCTGGCGGGCCAGCCGCCGGGCCTTGGTCGTCACCGACGCGGTCAGCTGGCGGCGCTGCTTGGTGAACTCGCGCAGCTGTGTGGCGTCGAGGTTCTCCTGCGCGTCACGCAGCGCGGCGCCGACCGCGAGCACCTGGTCGACCTGGTCGGGGTCGCGGCGCACGAGGAGGTTGAGCACCCAGGCCGCGACCGACGCCTTGCGCAGGCCCTTGATCCCGGCCGCGAGGTCCTTGTCGACCCTGTGCTCCTTGGCCAGCGCGTCACGCGCGGGCGTGAAGTCCGCGAGCGGCAGCCCATACAGGTCGTCGGCGATCTCCAGCAGCGGGTCGGCCATGCAGCCAACCTAGTGGGACGCAGCCTCGGAGGCGGCGGGAGCGACGTACTCGAGCTCGGTGGGGTACGGCGGCCACGGGCACTCCTGGACATCGCCGCTCGGCGCCCAGCCGAGGGACTCGTACATCGCCCGCGCCCGGTGGTTGAGGTCGAGCACCCACAGGCGCCGCGCACCGGCGGCCTCGGCCCGGCGGAACCCCTCGCGGCCGAGCCCGGCACCCCAGTGGTCGGGGCGTACGGCGAGGTGGCGCAGGCTGTCGCCGTCGTGGGCCGAGAAGGCGACAAGTCCACCTGCCCCGTCGCTGGCGTCCTCGACCACCTCCACCACCACGGTGGGGTCGTCGAGCAGGAGGGCCCAGCGGGCCAGCACGTCGTCGTCCGGGTAGGGCAGGTCACCGAACACGTGGGCGAGCCCGGCCCGGCTCGAGACCCGCTCGAGGTCGCGCAGCGCCACGGCATCGTGGTGCGTGGCGCGTCGCCAGGTCGTCACGGCGCGGTCATGCTCCGGCTTCGTCGTCGAGGCCGTGCTCGATCGCCCAGCGGGTGAGCTGCACGCGGTTGTTCATCTGGAGCTTGCGCAGCGTGTTCTGGACGTGGTTCTGCACGGTGCGGTGCGAGAGCACCAGCCGGGCGGCGATCTGCTTGTAGCTCATCCCGGTGGCGACCATCTTGAGGATCTCGGTCTCGCGCTCGGTGAGCTGGTCGACCGGGTTGTCGGTCGGGCCGTCGGCGATCCGGCGGAACTCACCGAGCACCAGGCCGGCCAGACCCGGGGTGAACACCGCCTCGCCCTCGGCCACGCGCACCACGGCGTCGATGAGCTCGGCACTGGACGCGGACTTGACCAGGTAGCCGGTGGCTCCCGCCTTGATGGCCTCGAGGACGTCGCCCTGCTCGCCGCTGGCGGACAGGATCAGCACCCGCGCCGTGGGGTCGTGCTCGAGCATCATGCTCGTGACCTGGACGCCCGTGTTGTCGGGCAGCTGGAGGTCGAGCACCACGACCTGCGGGGCAGCCGCGGGAAACCGCGCGATCGCCTCGCGTCCGTTGGCGGCGACCGCCACGACCTGGTGGCCTGCCGCCTGCAGGTCGCGCTCGACCGCGTCACGCCACATCGGGTGGTCGTCGACCACCATCACCCTCACCATGCCGACCCCCGGCTCCCTCGGTTGGGGGAATGGTAGCGAGGTCAGTCGGCCGGCGGCAGGTAGCGCCCACGGCGGTGCACGAGGGGGTCGGTGTCGTCGCCCACGACGACCTCGCGGAGCACGCAGGTGACCAGCCGCGACCAGCCCGCGTCGACGTCGGACTCGACCTCGAGGCTCGCCCAGGTGGCGGCGTGCCCCAGCCTCGGCCCGTGGTCGGTGTCGACCCACTCCGCCATCCGCCACGGCCCGCCCGGAGCGGGCGCCGTGCCGGCGAAGGCGTCGGCGAGCGCCCGGTCGTCCCAGGTCAGCAGCTGGAGCACTCCGGTGCCCGTCCCCAGCAGTACGTCGGTCAGGTCGGCGTCGGGGTCGAGCAGGGCCAGCACCCGACCGGGCTCGCCGCCGGCCACCAGCCAGGACGACACCGTCAGGCCTGCCCGCTCCACAGGCGTGCCGGCGGTCCACAGCGACACGGTCCCGCCGAGGCGCCCGCGCAGGCGGCGTACGGGATCGCGATCGCCCTCCGGCTCGAGGAAGGGATGGGTGGTGTGGATCGTCACCCGGTCACGCTAGCGGCACCACGAGCTCCCACTCGGTGCCCCACTCGCCGCTCTCGACGGTCGCGGTCCCGCCCAGGTCCTCGATGCGTCCGCGGATCGACGAGACGACACCGAGGCGACCCTCGGCCGCGGCCTGCGCCAACCGGTCCGGTGGGATGCCGGGGCCGTCGTCGCGCACCGAGACCGTGACGGCGTCGGGCGCCGACTGGGCGAGCACCCATGCGCTGCCCGCCGGGCCGACGTGCGCGAGGACGTTGTCGAGGCAGGCACGTACGGCGGCGATCGTCTCCGTCGCGACGTGCGCGTCGACCAGGACGGCACCGCCGGGGGTGGCGAGCTCGACCCGGACCGGGTGGGCGGTGGTCATCTCCTCGAGCGCTCCCGCGAGGTCCACCAGGCCGGTCGCGGCCGTCGGCACGGTGTCCTGCTGCCGGATGAGGGAGCGGAGGCTGCGCTCCTGCTCACCGGCCAGCCGACCGAGGTCGGCCCACTCCCCCCCGGCCGCGGCCCCGCGCCGCTGCGTCATCGCGAGCACCTGCAGCACCCCGTCGTGCACCGCTCGAGCCAGGCGGGTGCGCTCCTCGGCCGCGGCCGCGGCGTGCTCGGCGGCGTCGCGCTCGCGCGCCATCCGCTGCAGCGACTCGCACATGTAGCCCACGATCGGGCCGCCGATGAGGATCAGGAAGACGTTGCCGTAGTTGCCCTGGTCGAGCTCGGTGCGAGGCACCACGTCGAAGAGAGCGATCAGCACCGAGGCGACGAGCCCACCCTTCCAGTGCCAGTGGATGGCCCAGGCGAAGAAGACGCCCATCACGTAGAAGCCGGGGATCGTCGCGTTGAAGTCGGGCGACTTCGCCCACGGGGTGGCGGCCAGGGCCGCGAGCACGACCACGAGGTCGGCCACCAGCAGCACAGGTGTCCGTCGGGCGCGGTCCTGGTAGAGCCAGATCGCGACTGCGGTCCACACGGCCAGCGCGACCACGACCACCATCCCCGCGGTGGGGTGCTCGAAGTTGTCACGCCGGTAGGCGTTGAGGCCCACCATGTTGATCGTCACCACGACGCGCACCAGCGCGAGCGCACGGTAGAGCCGGTCCTCGACCGCCAGCGCCGAGTCGGTGCGCGGCGCCGACGCCCGCCCGTCGGCGTACGTGCTCAGGACGCCTTCTTCTCCGGCTGGTCGGCCGCCTCCGCGGCGGCCTGCTTGGCCCTCTCCTTGTCGAGCTCCTTGGCCTTGCTGGCGTAGAGGTCGACGTACTCCTGGCCGGAGAGCCGCATGATCTCGTACATGATCTCGTCGGTGATCGAGCGCAGGATGTAGCGGTCGTTCTCCATCCCGGCGTAGCGGGAGAAGTCGAGGGGCTTGCCGAAGCGCACCACCGGTCGCGTCCACGTGCCGTAGACCTTGCCGGCCGGTGCGACCACGTCCGTGCCGACGACGGCGCACGGGATCACCGGCGCCCCGGACTCCAGCGCCAGCCGGGCGACGCCGGTCTTGCCGCGGTAGAGCTTGCCGTCGTGGGAGCGGGTGCCCTCGGGGTAGATGCCGAAGAGGTC
>JBQGFI010000427.1:0-11205 GCA_052040065.1 Marmoricola sp. | reverse complement strand
CTGCTCACCGGCCGCTACCCCAGCGACGAGTTCGCCGAGCTGCGTCCGCGCCTGGTCTGGGACCGCGTCTCCGGCGAGCTCACCGCCCGGCCCGGGGCGCAGCGGCTGGCCGTCACCAGTGGCGGCACCATCCCCGACCGGGGGCTCTTCGGCGTCTTCCTGGTCGGCGAGAAGGCCAGCCGCGTCGGCGAGCTCGACGAGGAGATGGTCTACGAGTCGCGGGTCGGCGACGTCTTCACCCTCGGCACCACCAGCGGGCGCATCGAGGACATCACCCACGACCGCGTGCTCGTCGTCCCCGCCCCGGGCCAGCCCGGACGGCTGCCCTTCTGGACCGGCGACACCCTGGGACGGCCCGCCGAGCTCGGCGAGGCGATCGGGGCCTTCACCCGCGAGCTCGCCGCGATGCCGGCCGCGCAGGCACTCGCCCGCTGCCGCGACTCCGGGCTCGACGCGTGGGCCGCCGACAACCTCGTGGCGCTGCTCAACGAGCAGCAGGAGGTGGCCGGCACCGTGCCCCACGACCGCCAGCTGGTCGTCGAGCGCTTCCGCGACGAGCTGGGCGACTGGCGCCTGGTGGTGCACTCGCCGTACGGCACCCCGGTGCACGCGCCCTGGGCGCTGGCGATCAACGCCCGGCTGCGCGAGCGCTACGGCACCGACGCCCAGGCGATGGCCACCGACGACGGCATCGTGCTGCGCATCCCGGAGACCGACCAGGAGCCGCCCGGCGCCGAGATCGTGGCCTTCGAGCCCGACGAGATCGAGGCGGTGGTGACCCACGAAGTGGGTGGGTCGGCGCTCTTCGCCTCCCGCTTCCGCGAGTGCGCGGCGCGGGCGCTGCTGCTGCCGCGGCGCGACCCCGGGCGCCGGGCGCCGCTGTGGCAGCAGCGGCAGCGTGCGGCGCAGCTCCTCGAGGTCGCGGTCCGCTACCCGTCCTTCCCGATCGTGCTGGAGACGGTGCGCGAGGTGCTGCAGGACGTCTACGACGTGCCCGCGCTGGTGGCGCTGCAGAAGCGCATCGCCGACCGCCGCGTCCGCGTGGTCGACGTGCAGACCCAGCGGCCCTCGCCGATGGCGCAGTCGCTGCTCTTCGGCTACGTCGCCGCCTTCATGTACGAGGGCGACTCGCCGCTCGCGGAGCGTCGCGCGGCGGCGCTGGCCCTCGACCAGGGCCTGCTCGCCGAGCTGCTCGGTCGCGCCGAGCTGCGCGAGCTGCTGGACCCCGAGGTGCTCGCCGACACCGAGGCCGAGCTGCAGCGGCTCGCCGAGCACCGGCGCGCCAAGGACCGCGAGGGCGTCGCCGACCTGCTGCGCCTGCTGGGCCCGCTCACGCGCGCGGAGGTCGAGGCGCGCTGCGAGCCCGGTGCCCAGGTCGCCGACTGGCTCGAGGAGCTGACGACCGCCCGCCGGGTCTTCCCCGTGCTGATGACGGGCGAGCAGCGCCACGCCGTGGTCGAGGACGTCTCGCGGCTGCGCGACGGCCTCGGCGTGCCGGTCCCGCCCGGCGTCCCCGACACCTTCGCGGAGCCGGTCGACGACCCGCTCGGCGACCTGGTCGGGCGCCACGCCCGCACCCACGGTCCCTTCACCGCCTCCGAGGTGGCGACCCGGCTCGGGCTGGGGGTGGCCGTGGTGCAGCACACGCTCGCCCGGCTCGCGGGCCAGGGCCGGGTCGTCGAGGGTGAGTTCCGCCCCCACGGCGCCGGGCAGGAGTGGTGCGACGCGGAGGTGCTCCGCCTGCTGCGGCGCCGCTCCCTGGCCCGGCTCCGCGAGGAGGTCGAGCCGGTCGAGCCCGAGGCGCTGGCCCGCTTCCTGCCCAGCTGGCAGCACGTCTCCGGCTCCGGACGCGGGCGGGGGCTGCGCGGCCTCGACGGCGTGGTCACCGTGGTCGAGCAGCTCGCCGGGTGCCCGGTGCCGGCGAGCGCCCTGGAGAGCCTGGTGCTGCCGGCGCGGGTCGCCGACTACCAGCCGTCGCTGCTCGACGAGCTCACCTCCACCGGCGAGCTGCTGTGGGCCGGTCACGGCGCCCTGCCCGGCGCCGACGGCTGGGTCTCGCTCCACCTCGCCGACACCGCCCCCCTCACGCTGCCCGACCCCCAGGAGCTCGAGCTCTCGCCCGACCACGACGCCGTGCTGGCCGCGCTCGGCGGCGGCGGCGCCTTCTTCTTCCGGCAGCTGGCCGAGGCCGTGGGCCAGTCCGACGACAAGCGGCTGGCCACGGTGGTGTGGGAGCTGGCCTGGTCCGGTCGCGTCGGCAACGACACGCTGGCGCCGCTGCGCGGGCTGACCCGCGGTCGTCGCGGCGCGCACCCGACGCGCCGCACCCCTCCCCGGGTGCGGGGCGGTCGTGCCCGGCCGCGACTCTCGGGCGCCGCCCTCCGCGCGGTGCCGCCCGACATGGCGGGCCGGTGGTTCCTGCTCCCCGAGCCCGAGCAGGACCCCACGGCCCGCGCCCACGCCACGGCGGAGGCGCTGCTGGAGCGGCACGGCATCGTCACCCGCGGGGCGGTGGTCAGCGAGCGGTCACCGGGCGGCTTCGCGGCGGCGTACAAGGTGCTCTCGGCCTTCGAGGACTCCGGCCGCTGCCGGCGCGGCTACTTCGTGGAGGGACTCGGCGCCGCGCAGTTCGGCGGCTCCGGCGCCGTCGACCGGCTGCGCACCCACAGCCGCACCAGCCGCGACCGCGACGCCTTCGACCCCGACGCCGCGCCGCAGGCGATCGCGCTCGCCGCGACCGACCCCGCCAACCCCTACGGCGCCGCCCTGCCCTGGCCGCCCCAGGAGGCGGGCCACCGCCCCGGCCGCAAGGCCGGCGCGATCGTGGTGCTGGTCGACGGCGTGCTCACCCTCTACGTCGAGCGCGGCGGCCGCACCCTGCTCACCTTCGCCGAGCAGCAGCTCGAGCCGGCGGTCGCCGCCCTGGGCGCCGCGGTGCGTGACGGCGCCCTGGGCCGGCTGGTGGTCGAGAAGGCCGACGGCGAGAGCATCCTGGGCACGCAGTCCGAGCCCCTGCGGGCGGCGATGGAGGCGGCCGGCTTCGTGGTGACGCCGCGCGGGCTCCGGGTGCGGGCGCAGTAGACCGGGGCACGGCGGGCGAGGGGTGGCGACCGCGGTCCGGGTAGGTTCCTCGTCGTGACGACGACCCGCCCCGACCCGGCGACCGACACCCCCGACGCGGACGCCACGACGGCGTCCCGGCCCCCTCGCTTCCTGCTCGGCACGATCGTCTTCGTCGTGGGCGTGGCGAGCCTGGGCGCGGAGATCGCGGCGGCCCGCCTGCTCGCGCCCTGGTTCGGCGACAGCACCATCGTGTGGGCCAACACCATCGCCATCACGCTGGTGGCGCTCTCGGGCGGCTACGCGCTCGGCGGGCGGCTCGCCAGCCGCAACCCCACGCTGCCCAAGATGGCGAGCTGGGTGCTGGTCGCCTCGGTGCTCTTCGCCGCGGTCCCCTTCATGGCGGCGCCCTTCCTGCGACAGTCGGTGCGCGCCTTCTCCGAGCTCTCCGGCGGCCTCTTCCTCGGCTCCCTCGTCGGCGTCGGCGCGATGATCGCGATCCCCGTGCTGATGATCGGCATCGTCTCGCCGTACGCCGTGCGGCTGCAGGTCACCTCGGTCGGCGAGACCGGCCGGGTCTCCGGCCGCCTCTCGGCGCTGGGCACCATCGGCTCGCTGGTCGGCACCTTCCTGGCGACCCTGGTGCTGATCCCCCTCGTGGGCAGCCACCGCACCTTCCTCACCTTCGCGGTCCTGCTCGCGCTCGTGGTGGTGCCGGCCTTCACCGGGGTGATGCGGATCGTCGCGATCGCGGTCACCGTCGCGATCGCCGTGCTGATCGTGCTCCCGCCGGGCTCGACCAAGACCGTCACCGACGCGGGGCGCGTCATCCACGAGCAGGAGACCGAGTACCAGTACGCCCGGGTGATCGAGTCCGACACCGGGACCCGCGTGCTCGAGCTCAACGAGGGCCAGGCGATCCACTCCATCTACCGCCCCGACGACTACCTCTTCGGCGGCTACTGGGACTCCATGCTCGTCGCGGGCTTCGGGGCGAGCACCCCGCCCCAGCGGGTCGTCAACCTCGGCAGCGCCGGCGGCACGGTGGCCCGCGGGCTGACCCACTACTTCCCCGACGTGGAGGTCGACGCGGTCGAGCTCGACGACGAGGTCACCGAGCTGGGGCGGGAGTACTTCGACCTGACCAGCGACCAGATCACCACGCACGCCGCCGACGCCCGCCCGTGGCTGCAGCAGACCGACGAGCGCTTCGACAACATCATGCTCGACGCCTACCGGCAGCCCTACATCCCGTGGTACCTGACGACCGAGAACTTCTTCGAGGTCACCAAGGCCCGGCTCAACCCCGGCGGCACGGTCACCGTCAACGTCGGTCACCCGCCGGGCAACGACGACCTGGAGAAGGTCCTCACCGCCACCATGCGCGAGGTGTACGGCGCCGACAACGTCTGGCGCGACCCGGTCGACGACACCAACACGGTGCTGCTCGCCACCCTCGACGTCGTCGACCCGCGCGCCAACCTGCGGGCCGCCGCCGTGCCCCCCCACATCCGCCGGATCGCCGACGCCGCCGCCGACCGGCTCGAGCCCGGGCTCGACGGTGGGCGGGTCTACACCGACGACCACGCCCCGGTCGAGTGGCTGATCGACGCCTCCTTCGCCCAGCTGGCCGAGTAGCGAGCGGCGCACCGCGCCGTCTCGGTCCACGACCACCCGGGTGCGTGCCGGGCACGGGTGGCCCACCATGAGCCTCGTGGAGCCCGACGACATCCCCCTCCCCCGGGAGCTGTGGTGGTCGGCCGTGGTGCTGGCCGCGCTGCAGCGCGCGACCCCGGGGGCGACGGGGGCCGTGGGGTGCCGCTTCGAGCGCGACACCATGCTGGTCGCGCTCGACCACGCGGACGGCTCGTGGCTGCGGGTGCAGCGCTGCCCGGGTGAACGCCACGTGCTGTGGGGACGGTCCTCGCTGGCGCCGGAGGCTCCGGCCGACGCGCGGCGCGAGGCGCCGGACTGGGCGTTGAGCCGGGCCACCGACGCGGGACGCCCGACCTTCGTGGCGTGGTGGGCCCACGGCGAGTGGGACGCGAGCACGCCCCAGGACGAGGGCGTGCCACAGCTGCTGCGACCGCTGCTGACGGTCGACCCGCGCCTCGTCGCGCTGGTGCCGTCCGGCGCCCTGGGGCCCGACCGCCTGTCCGCGGCCGTGGGTGGCGAGGTGGCACCCCGCGACCTCGCGGCCGCGTCCGCCCTGCTCGCCGAGGCTGCGGAGCCCCCGCCCCGGCTCGCGCGGGGCACCCGCGTCTCCCGGCTGCGCGACCAGGTGCACGAGCAGATGCGCGAGGCGACGGAGGTCGACCGGGTGCTGCTGCAGCAGCCTCCCGAGGTGGTCCGGTGGGCGCAGGTCCACGCGCCGCGCACCCGCTTCGAGCACGCCGTGATGCTGCGACGCCACGAGCTCGTCGAGGCGCCGGCCAACACCGCGCTGCCGCGGACCGCGCGCCGTACCCTCGCCCACGTGCTGCGCGAGCTGCACCACCAGGAGTCCGCGCCCGACCACGGCGGCTGGCTCTTCGCCCGGGTGCACTCCGACGGGGTGGTGACGCGCTTCGACCGCGCCTTCGACCACTGGCCCGCCTGGTGGCGGGTCGCCCACCCGGCGCAGGGCCCGGCGCTCGACGACCTGGCCTGGGAGATGGCGCAGCGCGGTCCGGCCTGGAGGCCGACCTGGAGCTCGCTGCTCCCGCTGCCGGCGGTGACCTGAGCGGGTCAGAGCAGCCGGCGGTCGGAGGCCCAGCGGGTGAGCTCGTGGCGGGAGGAGAGCTGCAGCTTGCGCAGCACCGAGCCCATGTGGGTCTCGACGGTCTTGACGGAGATGAAGAGCTCGCTGCCGACCTCGCGGTAGGAGTAGCCACGGGCGATCAGCCGCATCACCTCGCGCTCGCGCTCGGTGAGCCGGTCGAGGTCCTCGTCGACCGCCGCCACCTCCACCGTGCCGGCGACGGCGTCGAGAACGAAGCCCGCCAGCCGAGGCGAGAAGCCCGCGTCGCCCGAGGCGACGCGCTCGATCGCGTCGACCAGCTCGGGACCGGTGATGGTCTTGGTGACGTAGCCGCGGGCGCCGGCGCGGATCGTCCCGATCACGTCCTCGGCGGCGTCGGACACCGAGAGCGCGAGGAACTGCGTGCCCTCCGCCCGGCCCGCCGTGCGTCGCATCACCTCGGCGCCTCCGCCCCCCGGCAGGTGCACGTCGAGCAGCACCACCTCGGGGTGGTGGGCGAGCACCGCGGCGACGGCCTGGTCGACGTCGGCCGCCTCGGCGACGACGTCGACGGCGGTGCCGAGCTCGGCGCGCACGCCGGTGCGGAACATGGCGTGGTCGTCGACGATCACGACGGTCCTGCTCACGAGTTCTCCTCCGTGTCGGTCAGGGGCAGCCGCAGCCGCACCTCGGTGCCCTCGCCCGGGGCGCTGCGGACGACGGCCGTGCCGCCGTGGCGCTCCATGCGCCCGACGATGCTGCCGCGCACGCCCTGCCGGTCGTGGGCCACGGCGGCGGGGTCGAAGCCGCGGCCGCGGTCGCGGACGAAGACCTCGAGCGCGCGCGGACCGGCCTCGGCGTAGACGTCGACGGTGGGCGCTCCCGAGTGCCGCGCGGCGTTGAGCACGGCCTCGCGGGCCGCCAGCACCAGGGGCCGCGCGGTCTCGGCGAGGGTGGCGTCGCCGACGCAGACCACCTCGACCGGCACGCCGGAGGCGTCCTCCACCTCGCTCGCCACGTCGCGCAGCTCCTGCGCCAGGGTCGAGGGACCGTGGTCGTCGGGCTCGAAGAGCCAGCGCCGCAGGTCGCGCTCCTGCATCCGGGCGAGACGGGCGACGGTCGCGGGGTCGTGCGAGGAGCGCTGGATGAGCGCGAGCGTCTGGAGCACGGAGTCGTGCAGGTGGGCGGCGACGTCGGCGCGCTCCTCCGAGCGCACCCGGGCCTCGCGCTCCTCGGTCAGGTCGGCGGAGAGGCGCACCAGCCAGGGCGCCATCACCAGCCCGAGGCCGAGCACGGCCAGCGCCGCGGCCATGCCGACGTCGAGCGCGACCGACACGCCGCCCCGCAGCGCGAAGAGCGTGACCGCGAGCACCAGCAGGGCCAGCCCCACCACGATCCGCAGGTACGCCGCCGCGCCGCCGGCGCCGACGACCGCGCGCAGCGGGTGCACGCGGCGCTCGCCGTCGGCCCAGCGCTCGCGCTGCGCCTGGTCGGCCTGCCACCACAGCAGCGAGATGCCGCCGCCGGCGAGCACGAGCGGCCCCACGGCGAGACCGGAGCCGGTGGCCACGGTCAGGGCGAGCAGCACGCCGACGGTGATGGCGCCGACGGCCACCAGCGGGCCGTAGTCGGTCAGGCGCCGCTCCCGCGTGCTCTGGCGCCGCCGGCCCTGGCGGGTGGCGGCGTCGAGGCCGGGGGTCGTCGGGCCGACGTCGCGCTGCGCCGGCAGCACCAGCCACAGCGCGGCGTACAGCGCGAGCCCCAGCCCGCCCACCGCGGCGGTGACGAGGAAGCCGACGCGCACCCACAGCGTCGGGAGTCGCAGGTGCCGCGCCAGGCCCGAGGCCACACCGCCGACGACCCGGTCGTCGAGCGCGCGTCGCGCCCGGCGGGGCACGTACGGCGTGCCCCCACCCGTGGCGGAGGCGGACGCGGTGGTGGTCATGGTGCCCCATCGTGGCACCGCGCCACCTCAGGGCACATCGGGCGCCGTCCCTGAGTCGCCCCGGCCCGGATTCAGGGTCGTCCCCGATGGTCCGGGGGTCGACCCGCCGACACGATGGAGCCATGGACGAGCAGACCCCTCCCCCCGGTGCCGCCGGCACCGCCACCGGCACCGCCACCGGCACCGGCACCGCGCCGCCCGACGACGCCGGCCCCCGGGTGACCCGCGAGCAGGTGCGCGACTTCTCCCGCCTGCGCCGCAGCCGCGACGACCGCTACGTCGGCGGCGTCGCCGGCGGCCTCGGGCGCCACCTCGACGTCGACCCGACCGTGGTGCGCGTCGCCCTGGTCGTGCTCGCCTTCTTCGGGGGCGCCGGGCTGCTGCTCTACGTCGCGATCTGGCTGCTGGTCCCCGAGGACGGGTCCGAGCGCGCCACAATCGACCTCGGCGGCGAGGTCGCCAAGGTCCTGGTCATCGGGGCCGCCGTGGTCGCCGCGCTCGTGGTGCTCGGCGTCCCGTGGGGCGGGTCCGGCTGGCCGTGGGTGCCGTGGCCGCTGCTGGTCGTGGCGGCGCTCGTGGTCTGGCTGGCGACGCGGCGCCGGGAGGACCGCGCCGCTCCCCCGCCGCCGCCCGCACCCCCGGCACCGGCCGTCGCCGACGCCGCTCCCGCCGCTCCCGCGGCTCCGGTCGGGGGGTGGCCGCAGCCGCCGGCCCCGCCCACGTGGACGCCGCCGCCCCCGCCGCGCCCGCGGCGTACCGGCCTGGTGCTCTTCTGGCCCACGCTGGCCGCCGTGGTGCTCGCCGTCGGCGTGCTCGGCCTGGTCGACGTCAGCTACGCCGTGCCCGTCTCGGCGTACGCCGCCCTGACGCTCGCCGTGATCGGGCTCGGCCTCCTGGTCGGCGCCTTCGTGGGGCGACCGGGCGGGCTCATCGCGCTGGGCCTCGTCGCCGGCCTGGGGCTCGCGGCCACCAGCGCTGCCGACAGCGTCGACGCCTTCGGTCCCTACCGCCAGCAGGTGCTGACCCCCACGTCGACCGCCCCGATCGACGCACGCGACGGCACCTACCTCGTCGACAGCGGTGACTTCACCCTCGACCTGACGCAGCTCGACGACCTCGAGGACCTCGACGGCCGCACCCTCGACGTGCGGATGGACGTCGGCGAGCTGACGGTCGTGCTGCCCGACGGCCTCAACGCCGACGTGGAGACCACCGTGCGCTTCGCCGGCGACGCCTCGGTCGACGGCGCCCAGCTCAGCAGCGGGATGGGCCGGCAGACCGGCTCCTACTCCCTCGTCAGCGACCCCCGCGGGCCCACGGTCGAGCTCGACCTCAGCCTCGGCACCGGCCAGATCGACGTCGTGACGTCGTGACCACCTCTCCAGGAGCCCCCATGAACGACCGCAGCGTGAAGGTCGCGCACCTCGTCTTCGCCCTCCTCTTCCTCGGCACCTCCCTGGTGTGGCTGCTCGTGGCCACGGGCACGCTCAGCGCCCTGGCCCTGCCCTACCTGGTGCCGGGCGTCCTCGTCGCCGCCGGCCTGCTCGGCCTGGTGGCCGTCGTGGCCGGCGCGCGGCGCCGCGACCTCGCACGTGTCACGGTGGAGGAGCCGACCGACGACGAGCCCCACCTCGTCGACCCGCTCGAGGAGCTGGACGACCTCGAGCACACCGCACCCCTGACCCGAGACCCCCACACCCCGAACCCGGAGGACGACCGATGAGCGACCCGCAGCAGATCCCCGGCGGCCCCTCCTACAAGCGCCTGGTGCGCACCGACGGCCCGGTCAGCGGCGTCTGCGGCGGGTTGGCGGCGTACGCCGGCATCGACCCGACGCTGGTGCGCGTGGTCGTGGCGGTCGCGCTGATCTTCACCTTCCCGCTCGGCCTGCTCGCCTACGTGGTGCTCTGGGCCGTCATGCCCCGCGCCTGACCCGCCGGGTCTCACCCCCCGACCACCCGGTGGTCGGGGGGTGACCTCTCAGCGCTCGCGGGAGAGGGAGCGGGTGATGACCTCGTTGGCCGCGCGCTGGAAGCCGGCGACCACCGCACCGAGGGTCAGCTGGCGCAGCCGCGAGAGGGTCTGCTCGAAGGCGGCCTTGTCGGCCTCGGTGTGCTCGCGGTCGCGGAAGGGCCGGAGCACGCGCTCGCGCAGGATCACGGTGAGCTCGTCGGCCAGCGCCTCCATGTGCCGGTTGATCGCCTCCGAGGCCTCCTCCATCGAGTCGTCGGGGAGGTCGAGCGCCGCGAGGTCCAGGGCCACCTCGAAGGCCGGGAGGGGCCAGTACTTCTCGCCCTCGCGACGCACGGCGTAGATCCGCACCAACCGGTCGAGCTCGGCGTCGTCGAGGACGCGGCCGGCCCGCTGGCAGAGCTGCCGCCGGGTCAGCGGCTCCCGGGTGTCGCCGCCCCAGGACGTCAGCATGGCGCGCTGCAGCGCCAGGTCCTCGACGTCGGCGTCCTCGGGGACGCGACGCAGGTAGCTCTCGATCGCCGAGAGCGTGAAGCCGTGCTCCTGCAGCGCACGGATCAGGTCGAGCCGCGCCCGGTGCGCGGGGGTGTAGTACGCCAGCCGACCGCGCCGCTGCGGCGGCGGCAGCAGCCCGAGGCCCGCGTAGTAGCGCGTGGTGCGCACCGTGAGCCCGGTCGCCGCCGCCAGCTCGTCGACGGTGTAGAGCTGCTCGGCCGGGGCCTGGCTCACGACGTCCTCCCGGGGTCTCGGCAGCTCCCGCCACCGGTCACTGTCACAGTCATGCTGGCACAGTGCGCCCGGCAGCACGCGGCACCTTGCTCGATGACACATCTGCTGTCACAGTCGGGGTGTCAGCCTCCTCACCCCGAAGGGACGCCGCATGTCCACGCTCTACGAGGCCGAGCACGAGGACTTCCGCAAGACCGCCCGCGCCTTCTTCGAGCGCGAGGTCACGCCGCACCACGCCGACTGGGAGCGCGAGGGCATCGTCCCCCGCGAGCTGTGGCGCAAGGCCGGCGACGCGGGGCTGCTGTGCTTCGACGTGCCCGAGGCCTACGGCGGCCCCGGGGTCGACGACTTCCGCTACCAGGTGGTGCTCTCCGAGGAGCAGACCCGGGCCGGCGCCAGCGGCCCCGGCTTCTCGGTGCACACCGACATCATCGTGCCGTACCTCACCTCGCTCGGCAGCGAGGAGCAGAAGCAGCGCTGGCTGCCCGGCTGCGTCACCGGGGAGACGATCACCGCCATCGCGATGACCGAGCCGGGCGCAGGCAGCGACCTGCAGGGGGTGCGCACCAGCGCCGTCGACGAGGGCGACCACTACCTGCTCAACGGCGCCAAGACCTTCATCTCCAACGGCATCAACGCCGACCTCGTGATCGTGGTCGCGCGCACCGACCCCGACGCCGGTCACCAGGGCATCAGCCTGCTCGTCGTCGAGCGCGGCATGGAGGGCTTCGAGCGCGGTCGCAACCTCGACAAGATCGGGCTGCACGCGCAGGACACCGCC
>JBQGFI010000426.1:0-2163 GCA_052040065.1 Marmoricola sp. | reverse complement strand
CGACGGCTACCGCGACAACCGCGACTACGCCCTGGAGGTGCTGCGCACCGCCTTCGAGGCCGGGGCCGAGGTCGCCGCGCTCTGCGACACCAACGGCGGGATGCTGCCGGGCTGGGTCGCCGACGTCGTCCACGACGTGGTGAGCACCACCGGGGTCCGGGTCGGCATCCACTGCCACAACGACACCGGGTGCGCGGTCGCCAACACGCTGGCCGCCGTCGACGCGGGCGCCAGCCACGTGCAGGGCACCCTCAACGGCTACGGCGAGCGCACCGGCAACGCCGACCTGGTCAGCGTCGTGGCCAACCTCGAGCTCAAGCTCGACCGGCGGGTGCTGCCGCCGGGCCTGCTGCGGGAGGCCACCCGGGTGGCGCACGCGGTCGCGGAGGTCACGAACTTCCCACCGGCCTCGCGCCAGCCCTACGTCGGCACCTCGGCCTTCGCCCACAAGGCCGGGCTGCACGCCAGCGCGATCAAGGTCGACCCCGACCTCTACCAGCACATGGATCCCGAGGGCGTCGGCAACGACATGCGCCTGCTCGTCTCCGACATGGCCGGTCGCGCCTCCATCGAGCTCAAGGGCCGCGAGCTGGGCTTCGAGCTCGACGCCGACCTCGTCTCCCGCGTCACCGCCCGGGTCAAGGACCTGGAGTCGCGGGGCTGGACCTTCGAGGCGGCCGACGCGTCGTTCGAGCTGCTGCTGGTCGAGGAGGTCGAGGGCGCCCGGCCGTCGTACGTCGACGTGGAGAGCTGGCGCGTCATCACCGAGACCCTGCCCGGCGCCGAGGCGGTCTCGGAGGCCACGGTCAAGCTGCGCGCCGGCGGTGCCCGCATCGTGCTGACCGCGGAGGGCAACGGCCCGGTCAACGCGCTCGACGGCGCGCTGCGCCAGGCGATCAGCCAGCTCTACCCCGAGATCGTGAAGTTCGAGCTGATCGACTACAAGGTCCGCATCCTCGACCAGGGCCACGGCACCGACGCCATCACCCGCGTGCTCATCGAGACCAGCGACGGCGAGGGCTCCTGGGTCACCGTGGGCGTCGGCGCCAACGTCATCGAGGCCTCCTGGATGGCACTCATCGACGGCCTCACCTTCGGCCTGCGACGCCACGACGCGTAGTCCCCGGCGCCGCTAGCCTCACCCGGAGAGAGCCCACCACCGCGAGGAGCGCCCATGACCGAGGTCAAGCAGCACAAGATCCTGCTCGAGGAGAGCGAGCTGCCGACGCGCTGGTACAACGTGCTGCACGACCTGCCGACCCCGCCGCCCCCGGTGCTGCACCCGGGCACCGGCCAGCCCGTGGGGCCGGAGGACCTGGCGCCGCTCTTCCCGATGGCGCTGATCGAGCAGGAGGTGTCGACCGCGCAGTACGTCGACATCCCGCCCGAGGTGCTCGACGTCTACCGGCTCTGGCGCCCCAGCCCGCTCTTCCGGGCGCACCGGCTCGAGGCGGCGCTGGAGACGCCCGCGCGGATCTACTACAAGTACGAGGGCGTCTCGCCGGCCGGCTCGCACAAGCCCAACACCGCGGTGCCGCAGGCCTTCTACAACAAGCAGGCCGGCATCACGAAGCTGACCACGGAGACCGGCGCGGGCCAGTGGGGCACCTCGCTGGCCTTCGCGTGCGCGCAGTTCGACATGCAGTGCGAGATCTGGCAGGTGCGGGCGTCCTACGACCAGAAGCCCTACCGCAAGATGATGATCGAGACCTTCGGCGGCACCGTGCACCCGAGCCCGTCGGACCTCACCGAGGCCGGCCGCGCGATCCTCGCCGCCGACCCGCACTCCACCGGCTCCCACGGCCTAGCCATCAGCGAGGCCGTCGAGGTGGCCGCTCAGGACCCGGCGGTCAACTACGCGCTCGGCATCGTGCTCAACCACGTGCTGCTGCACCAGACCGTGATCGGCGAGGAGGCGCTGCTGCAGCTGGCCAAGGTCGGCGAGACGCCCGACCTGCTCGTCGGCTGCACCGGGGGCGGGTCCAACTTCGGCGGGCTGATGTTCCCCTTCCTCCGGGAGAGGTGGGCCGGGCGGATGGACCCCGTGGTGCGCGCCGTCGAGCCCGCCGCCTGCCCGTCGCTGACCCAGGGCACCTACGCCTACGACTTCGGCGACACCGCCGGCATGACGCCCCTGATGAAGATGCACACGCTCGGCCACGA
>JBQGFI010000425.1:0-2272 GCA_052040065.1 Marmoricola sp. | reverse complement strand
CAGCACCGCGGCCGGGGTCCTCGCACGGCGACGCCCGCGCACGACGTGCCACACCCACAGCGCCAGCCCGGCGGCCACCAGGCAGGCCGCCGTGGCGGCGAACGAGAGGAGCGACCCGGAGACGCGGGGCACCAGCAGGCTCGCGATCAGGCCGTTGAGGAGCAGCGTGAAGAAGGTGAAGAGCGAGACCGCGGAGCCGCGCCCCGCCGGGAACATGTCGAGCAGGATCAGCTGCATCGTGGGGTAGGCCGTCACCGTGCCGAGCGCGAGCAGCGCCGGGCCCAGCACCACCCACGGCAGCCCCGCCCCCGACCCGGCGATCGCCACGTTGACCAGGGCGGCCAGGAGGCTGAAGAGCAGCGAGAAGGTGACCAGGCGGTTGCCGGAGAGCCGGCCGGCCGCCGAGCTGCTGAGCTGGGAGCCGAGCATGACGGCGCCGACCAGCGGCGCGAAGAGCTTCCAGAAGTCGAGCTCGCCGAGGCCGAGGAGGTCGACGACGATGATCGCCGCACCGCTGACGTAGATGAACTGCCCGGCGAAGACCAGGGCGGCCGACCAGGCGACGCGGTGGAAGGAGCCGGTGCGGGCGACGGTGGCCAGGCTCGAGACCAGCGCGCCGGCACGGAACGGGATGCGCCGCTCGACCGGGTGGGTCTCCGGGAGCGCGACGGCCACGACGGCGACCAGCACGAGGGCCACCGCGGCCATGAACCAGAAGGCGATCGGCCAGGCACCCAGCTGGAGCAGCAGGCCGCCGATGACGGGGGCGATGGCGGGCGCGATGCCGAAGATCAGCATCACCCGGCTCATCAGCCGTTGCGCCTCCGGGCCCTCGTAGACGTCGCGGATGAACGTGCGGCTGACGAACACCCCGCCGCCGGCGCTGAGGCCCTGGAGCACGCGGAAGACCAGCAGGGTCTCCAGCGTCGGGGCCAGCGCGCAGCCGACCGACGCGGCGGCGTACAGCACGACACCGCCGACGATCACCGGCTTGCGGCCCAGCGCGTCGGAGAGCGGCCCGTGGAACGGGCTCATCAGCCCGAAGGCGATCAGGTAGGCCGACACCACCAGCTGCATGTCGGCGCTGGTGACGTCGAAGTCCTCCGCCATCTGGCGGAAGGCCGGGAACGGGGTGTCGATGCTGAAGGGGCCGAGCAGCGACAGCCCGGCCAGGATGAGCGGCACCAGGAACACGAAGGACCCGCCCCGGCTGGTGCCGGGGCGGGTCGCTCCGTGGTCAGAGCTGCGGGTCGGGTCAGTGACCGTGGCCGTGCCCGTGTCCGTGACCGCCGGCGGCGGAGTCGTCCTCCTCCTCCGGCTTGTCGACGACCAGGGTCTCGGTCGTGAGCAGCATGCCCGCGATCGAGGTGGCGTTGACCAGCGCGGAGCGGGTGACCTTGACCGGGTCGAGGACGCCCTGGGCGACCAGGTCGCCGTACTCCTCGGTGGCCGCGTTGTAGCCGGTGCCGACGCCGTTCTCGCGCACCTTGGCGACCACGACGTAGCCGTTGACGCCGCCGTTCTCGGCGATCCAGCGCAGCGGCTCGTCGGCGGCCTTGCGGACGATGCGCACGCCGGCGGCCTCGTCGCCGGTGAGGCCGAGGTCGTCGTCGAGCACCGACACCGCGTGGACGAGGGCGGAGCCACCGCCGGGGACGATGCCCTCCTCGATCGCGGCGCGCGTCGCGGAGACGGCGTCCTCGATGCGGTGCTTCTTCTCCTTCAGCTCGACCTCGGTGGCCGCGCCGACCTTGACGACGCACACGCCGCCGGCCAGCTTGGCGAGGCGCTCCTGGAGCTTCTCGCGGTCCCAGTCGGAGTCGGTGGACTCGATCTCGGCCTTGATCGGGCCGACGCGGGCCTCGACCTCGGCGGCGTCGCCGGCGCCGTCGACGATCGTGGTGTTGTCCTGGGTGACGACCACGCGACGGGCCTGGCCGAGCACCTCGAGCCCGACCTGGTCGAGCTTGAGGCCGACCTCGGGCGCCACGACCTGGCCACCGGTCAGGGTGGCGATGTCCTGCATCATCGCCTTGCGGCGGTCACCGAAGGCGGGGCTCTTCACCGCGACGGCGTTGAACGTGCCGCGGATCTTGTTGACCACCAGGGTCGAGAGCGCCTCGCCGTCGACGTCCTCGGCGAGGATGAAGAGCGACTTGCCGGACTGGATGACCTTCTCGAGCAGCGGCAGGATGTCGGCGACCGAGCTGATCTTGCCCTGGTGCAGGAGGATGTAGGGGTCGTCGAGGACGGCCTCCATGCGCTCGGGGTC
>JBQGFI010000424.1:0-2605 GCA_052040065.1 Marmoricola sp. | reverse complement strand
CGGTGCACGAGGCGCTGGGTGACCGGGTGCCGACCTGGACCACGCTCAACGAGCCGTGGTGCTCGGCCTTCCTCGGCCACGCGAGCGGCGCCCACGCGCCCGGGCACCAGGACCCGGCGGAGGCGATGCGCGCGCTGCACCACCTGCTGCTGGGGCACGGCCTGGCGACCCAGGCGCTGCGCGAGCGTGGCGCCACCGGCCTGGGCATCACCCTCAACCTCACGGTCGCCGACCCCCAGGACCCCACCGACCCCGAGGACCTCGACGCCGCCCGCCGCATCGACGGCCTGCACAACCGGGTCTTCCTCGACCCGGTGCTGCGCGGCAGCTACCCCCAGGACGTGCTCGACGACACCGCCTCGCTCGGCTGGACCGACGTGGTGCTCGACGGCGACCTGGAGACCATCTCCGCGCCCATCGACGTGCTGGGCGTCAACTACTACCGCGGCGACCTGGTCTCCGGCCGCGTCGAGCCGGGCAGCGACCCCGGGCACAACACCCAGGACGGGCCGACCCCCTTCGTCTGCGCCGACCACGTCGGCTTCCCCTCCCGCGACCTGCCACGCACCGACATGGACTGGGTGATCCAGCCCGAGGGCCTCACCCGGCTGCTGCTGCGGGTGGCCGAGGACTACCCCGGGGTGCCGCTGGTGGTGACCGAGAACGGCGCGGCCTTCCCCGACGTCGTCGACGCCGACGGCGAGGTGCACGACGCCGACCGGGTGGAGTTCGTCGACCTCCACCTGCGCGCGGTGCACGACGCGATCACGCAGGGCGCCGACGTGCGCGGCTACTTCGTGTGGTCCTTCCTCGACAACTACGAGTGGGCCTTCGGCTACGCCAAGCGCTTCGGCATCGTCCGCGTCGACTACGACACCCTCGTGCGCACGCCCAAGGACAGCGCGCGGTACTACGCCGAGGTCGCCCGCTCCGGACGGCTTCCCGCGCCCTCGGAGGGCTAGGCCGCGCGATGGCCGGCCCCGCGCCCACGCTCGACGAGGTCGCGCGCCTCGCGGGGGTGTCGCGGGCCACAGCGTCCCGGGCGGTCAACGGCGGTCACCGGGTCAGCCCCCGGGCGCAGCAGGCGGTCGCGGACGCCGTGCAGGCGCTGGGCTACGCGCCCAACCGGTCGGCGCGGGCGCTGGTCACGCGGCGTACGGACTCGGTCGCGGTGGTGCTGCCGGAGCCGGACGAGCGCGTCTTCGGCGACCCCTTCTTCGCCCGCACGCTGCGGGGTGTCGACCGGGTGCTGGCCGAGCGGGAGATCCAGCTGGTGCTGCTGCTCGCACGTCCCGGTGCCGACGGGGCGCGCGTGGTCCGCTACCTGGCCCAGGCGCCCGTCGACGGGGTGCTGCTCTTCTCCGCGCACCGCGACGACGCGCTGCCCGCCGCGCTCGCCACCCTCGGGGTGCCGTGCGTGCTGGGCGGGCGACCGTGGGAGAGCGGGGCCGACCTGCCGTCGGTCGACGTCGACAACGTGGCGGGGGCACGGCACGCCGTGCAGCACCTGGTGGAGCACGGACGCCGCCGCGTCGGCCACGTCGCGGGTCCGCGCGACATGACCGCCGCCGTCGACCGGTGCGCGGGGTGGCAGGAGGCGCTGGCCGCGGCCGGCCTGTCCGACGACGCGCTGGCGCACGGCGACTTCACCGAGGCCGGAGGCCGCGAGGCCGCCCGTCGCCTGCTGACCGAGCACCCCGACCTCGACGCGGTCTTCGCCGCGTCCGACCTGATGGCCCGCGGGGTGCTGCAGGTGCTGGCCGAGGCCGGACGCCGGGTCCCGCACGACGTCGCCGTGGTGGGCTACGACGACCTCGGGGTCGCCGCGGCGAGCAGCCCGCCGCTCACCACGATGCGGCAGCCGGTGGCCGAGATGGCCGAGCGGGCCACCCGGCTGCTCCTGGAGCACGTCGACCGGGGCGGTCCCTCGGAGCCGCAGCGGCTGATGCTGGCGCCGCGCCTGGTGGTGCGGGCCAGCGGGTGATCAGGAGGGACCCTGCAGGCGGCGCTGCCGCCGCTCCTCGCGGCGCCGGTGCTTCTCCTCCAGCTGCCGCTCCAGCTCGGCGACCTGGGCCTCGCGGGCGGTGAGCATGCGGAACCACCCGGCCCCGGTGCCGAGCGTGACGAAGAGCGGCCAGGGGAAGGCGGTGCCTGCGCCGCCGGCCAGGACCGAGATCCAGACCACCCAGCAGATGACCGTCGGCACCAGGAACGACCACAGCGCCGCGTTGCGCCGGGCGGCGTACTTCTCCTCGGCCTCGCGGCGCATCGAGCGCACGGCGGGGCGCGGCGAGGTCTGGTCGACGACGAGGTCGGCCACCAGGGCCGGCAGCTCGCCGAGGGTCTTGGTCGCCCGCAGCCGGTCGCTGCGCTCGTCGAGCTCGTCGCGGTCGAGCCGGCCCTCGCCGTACGCCGTCGCGAGCACGTCGGCGATCACGTCGCGGTCGAGGTCGGAGGCCCGCAGGTGCGTGTGCGCGGGCAGCCGTGGGTCGTGGTCGAAGCGCTGCCACACCCCCCGCTCGAGCTCAGCCATGGCGCCAGCCTAGTTCGCGGCGGGCGACGGTCCGGCCACCGGATCGGGCAGCTCGCCGGGTAGCTCACCGGG
>JBQGFI010000423.1:0-2109 GCA_052040065.1 Marmoricola sp. | reverse complement strand
GCCGAGTGGGGGGCTTTGCCGCCCCTCACCCCTCGTGGATGGGCTGCTTGGGGAGCCGCTTGACGCGGGCGCGGCGCTTGCGGCGCTCGGGGATCATCGAGCGCATCTCCTCGAGCTTGCCGAAGCACAGCAGCCGGTCCTCCGGCGCCCGCACGTGCCGGTTGCGGGGGTTGGGGATGACGCTGGTCCCGCGCTGCAGGGTGAGCACGCTGATGTCGCGCTCGCCGAGGCCCGAGTCGCCGATGGTCTTGCCCACCATGTCGGAGGCGGAGTGCACCAGCAGCTCCGCGACGCCGTACCCGGTGGAGACGGTGAGCCGCTGGCGCACGTCGATCTCGGGGAAGGCGACCTGGTTGTCGATGTGGTCGATGATCGCGCCGGCGACGTCGAGGTTGGTGGCCGTCTCGATGCCCTCCAGGCCCGGGGAGGAGTTGACCTCCATCACCAGCGGGCCGTCGTGGCCCTCGAGCATGTCGACCCCCGCGACGCGCAGACCCATGATCTGCGCGGAGCGCACCGCCGCCTCCTCGAAGGCGGGGTCGAGGGTGACCTTCTCGACCGACCCGCCGCGGTGCACGTTGGAGCGGAACTCGTCGCCCTTGGCCACGCGCCGCATCGCCGCCACGACGCGGTCGCCGACGACCAGGGCGCGGATGTCGCGGCCCCGGCTCTCGCTGACGAAGCGCTGGATCAGCACGTTCTGCTTCGTGCTCTGCAGCGTCTCGATGATCGCCTCGGCCACCTTGCGGTCGGGCGCCAGGATGACGCCGATGCCCTGCGTGCCCTCGAGCAGCTTGATCACCACGGGCGCGCCGCCGACCCGCTCGATGGCGGGCAGCACGTCGGCGCGGTCGCGCACGAAGGTCGTCGCCGGCATGCCGATCTCGTGCCGCGAGAGGATCTGCGTGGCGCGCAGCTTGTCGCGGCTGTTGGCGATGCCGTACGACGTGTTGGGCGTGTAGACGTCCATCTGCTCGAACTGCCGCACCACGGCCGTGCCGAAGTACGTGATCGAGTTGCCGATGCGCGGCAGGATCGCGTCGTACTGCGAGAGCCGCTTGCCGCGGTACTGCAGGTCCGGCTCGTCGCCCGAGAGGTCGATGCCGAAGCGCAGCGTGTTGAGGACCTTGACGTCGTGCCCCCGGTCGAGCGCCGCGGTCCGCAGGCGCTGCGTACTGTACGCACGGGGCGCCCGGGACAGGATCGCGAGCTTCATCAACACACCTTGCCTTCAGGAGTAGACGACGTGGACGTACCCGGCGGGCCCGACCTCGGCCCCGGCACCCGGACCGGGTGGCGGGAGTGGGTGAGCCTCCCCGACCTCGGCGTCGACTGGATCAAGGCCAAGATCGACACCGGGGCGCGCACCTCCTCGCTGCACGCCTTCGACCTCGAGGACGAGCGCGAGGGCGGCGAGCGGGTGGCGCGCTTCACCGTACGCCCCTGGCAGGGCAGCGCCGACGACGCGGTCCCCGTCAGCTGCCCGGTGCTCGACGAGCGCGAGGTGCGCAGCAGCTCAGGGCACGCCGAGACCCGGCTCGTGGTCGGCCTGCAGATCGTCCTGGTCGGGCGGAGCGTCCCCGCCGAGGTCACCCTGAGCCGGCGCGACGAGATGGACTTCCGGATGCTGATCGGGCGCGAGGCGCTGGCCCAGGGCTTCCTCGTCGACCCGGCCGCGTCGTACGTCGGGGGGCGGCCGCCGCTCGCGCTGCGCCGCCGCAACCGGGGGCGCTGAGGTGGCGCGCCCCTCCTTCGAGATCGGCAGCGTCCGGGTGCGACCCGGGCGCGCGCAGTCGCTGTCGCTGCCCATCATGCGACTGGTGACGGGCGCCGACGTCGACCTCCCGCTCCGCGTGCTGCACGGTCGCGAGGACGGTCCGGTGGTCTGGGTCGACGCCGCCGTGCACGGCGACGAGGCCGTCGGCGTCGAGGTGGTGCGCCAGGTGCTCGCCGACCTCGACCCGCGGACGCTGCGCGGCACCCTCGTCGCCGTCCCGATCGTCAACGTGCTCGGCTTCATGAACGGCGACCGCTACCTGCCCGACCGGCGCGACCTCAACCGGTCCTTCCCCGGCTCGCCGCGCGGGTCGCTGGCCAGCCGGGTGGCGC
>JBQGFI010000422.1:0-1707 GCA_052040065.1 Marmoricola sp. | reverse complement strand
CGTGCTCGGACGCCGCGGTGTCAGCGAGGCCGGCGGGGTCACCATGACGGAGTTCCGAGGTAGGCAGATCGACAACCCAGGAGGCGTCCGATGAGCAGGCAGTCCCCTACGTGCCCTCCTGCTGGGCACGCTGTCACGGTCGTTACAGTCGCCCCGGTGGAGATCCTCGAGACGAAGCGAGTTCGACAGTGGAGCTGAGGCACTACCTGGCCGCGGTGCGAGAGGGCAGGAAGATCGTGGTCGTCGTCTTCGTGCTCGCGATCGCGCTGGGGGCTCTGCTGGTCATCCTCCAAGACTCTCGGTACACCTCCAGTGCCAAGCTCTTCGTGGCGACCCAGGTGGAAAGTGACGACCCTGACGAGTTGCTCCAGCGCAACGCGATCGCGCAGCAGCGCATCGTCTCCTACGTGGAGGTGATCAACGGCAACGTCTTCGCCCGCCAGGTCGCCGACGAGGTGGGCCGCGACTTCGAGATCGAGGACGTGCAGGTCTCCGTGCGACCCAGGACCGCCGTCATCCAGGTCACGGTGCTCGATGACGACGCAGACGCCGCCCAGGAGATCGCGGCCGCCTACGCAGAGGCCGCCCCCGCCGTGCTCCGCGACCTCGAGCGGTCCGGGGACGGTGGCTGGGAGGTGGTGGCGACTGTCGTCGACCAGGCAGACGAGGCCGAGCCGGTCGAGCAGCGCTCGCCCGTGCTCATCGTCCTGATGGCGGCCTTCCTCGGCGTGGTGGCGGGCGCCGTCCTCGCCGTGGTGTGGTGGGCTGTACGTCGAGAGCTGACCGCAGAGCGCCAGCACGCGGATCCATGACACGGCACAGCTGTGGCCTCGCTCGATAGCCGAGCATCGACCGGTGCGGGGCCGGTTCGCGCTGACAGCACGGCCGGCCGCCGAGCCTGGCAGACCGTGATCTCCCGTGTGGGGGTGGTGGCTTGGGTGGGCGTCTACGTCGCGGCGCTCCTGTGGTCGGTCGACACACTCATCGCACCCGTCTTCGACTACCAGGGCTACGTGCTGCGCTCTCCGCAGCCGCTGGAGGTCTTGCTCGCCGTCGTCGGCACCGTGACGGTCGCGGCCACCCTCGCTCCTGAAGGACGGCGGCCCTCCGACGTCGCACGCCTCTTCCTTGTGCTGACCACCGCGGTGCCGGTGATGTGGATACCCGTGGTCTACGGGCCGTTGGACACCGTGGAGGTGCAGAACCTGATCCTCTGCGTGACCGCAGGCTTCCTGGTGATCGGGGCGTGTGTCCAGGGTGGAGGGCGCCGTCTGGTGCTGCTGCGGGTGTCGAGGACCACCTTCAGGCTGTGGATCGCGGCCTTCGCCCTCCTGGCGCTCGGTTACCTGCTGACGCGGGGGATCGGGCTCGATCTGTCGAGCTTTGCCAACGTCTACGCTCAGCGGGCGCAGTTCCGTGCGAGCGTCGACTCGCTGGGTGGCTATCTCGTCGGCTGGTTGGCAGGCGGCACACTACCGGTGCTGATCGCCGTGGGCCTGCAGCGCCGCAGCCTCGCACTGACGATCTCGGGTCTCACCGGAGTCGTGTTGCTCTACTCGATGACTGGGTTCAAGTCGTACGCCATCGCTGTGGGCATCCTCATGGGTACCTTCGTGATGACACGACGAGGACGGGTCCGCGCCTGGCACTGGGTCGGGCTGCTCTCCGGCCTCATCGTCGTCGTCGGTGCCGTCGACCTGCTTCGCG
>JBQGFI010000421.1:0-8849 GCA_052040065.1 Marmoricola sp. | reverse complement strand
GTCAGCCTAGGGCCGCCACCATGCGACACCCGCGCAGCGGCGGGTCCGCGCGTCCGTACCCTAGGTCGGTGCCGGAACTCCACCACCGCCCCGATGCCACCGAGCAGCTGACCAGGCTGCTCCGCGAGCGCGTCCTGGTGCTCGACGGTGCCATGGGCACGGCGCTGCAGGGCAGCAGGCTGGGGGAGGCGGACTACCGCGGCGAGCGCTTCGCCGACTGGCACACCGACGTGCAGGGCAACAACGATCTGCTCAGCCTCACCCAGCCCCACCTGGTCCGCGAGGTGCACGAGCGCTACCTCGAGTCCGGCGCCGACCTGATCGAGACCAACACCTTCAGCGCGACGCGGATCGCCATGGCCGACTACGACATGTCGGACCTCGCCTACGAGCTGTCCTTCGAGTCCGCGCGCCTGGCCCGCGCGGCGTGCGACGAGGCCACCGCGCGCACCCCCGAGAAGCCGCGCTTCGTCCTGGGTGCCATCGGCCCGACCAACCGGACCGCCTCCATCAGCCCCGACGTCAACGACCCCGGCGCGCGCAACGTCACCTTCGAGCAGCTCGTCGAGGCGTACGCCGAGTCGGCCCGCGGCCTGCTCGACGGCGGCAGCGACGGGCTGATCATCGAGACCGTCTTCGACACCCTCAACGCCAAGGCCGCGATCTTCGCCGTCGAGACGCTCTTCGAGGAGCACGGCCGGCGCTGGCCGGTCGTGATCTCCGGCACCATCACCGACGCCTCGGGCCGCACCCTCTCGGGCCAGACCACCGAGGCCTTCTGGCACTCGGTGCGCCACGCCCGCCCGCTGCTCGTCGGGCTCAACTGCGCGCTCGGAGCCAAGGAGATGCGCCCGTTCCTGGCCGACCTGGCCCGCGTCGCCGATACCTTCGTCTCGGCCTACCCCAACGCCGGGCTGCCCAACGCCTTCGGGGAGTACGACGTGGGCGCCGACGAGTCGGCCGCGGTGGTCGGGGAGTTCGCCGAGGCCGGGCTGGTCAACCTGGTCGGCGGCTGCTGCGGCACCACGCCCGAGCACGTCGCGGCGGTCGCCGCCGCGGTGGCCGGGGCCGCCCCGCGCGAGGTGCCGGAGCTGCCGGCGGCGATGCGCCTCTCGGGGCTGGAGCCCCTGGTGATCGACGCCGACTCGCTCTTCGTCAACGTCGGCGAGCGGACCAACATCACCGGGTCGGCGAAGTTCCGCAACCTGATCAAGGACGGCGACTACGACGCCGCCCTGGCCGTCGCCGTCCAGCAGGTGGAGAACGGCGCGCAGGTCATCGACGTCAACATGGACGAGGGCATGATCGACGGCGTCGCCGCGATGGACCGCTTCCTCAAGCTGGTCGCCAGCGAGCCCGACATCAGCCGCGTGCCGGTGATGGTCGACTCCTCCAAGTGGGAGGTCATCGAGACCGGCCTGCGCTGCGTGCAGGGCAAGGCGATCGTCAACTCCATCTCGATGAAGGAGGGCGAGGGGCCCTTCCGCGAGCACGCCCGGCTGTGCCGCAAGTACGGCGCCGCCGTCGTGGTGATGGCCTTCGACGAGGACGGTCAGGCCGCCGACCTGGAGAGCCGCAGGCGGATCTGTGCCCGCGCCTACCGGATCCTGGTCGAGGAGGAGGGCTTCCCGGCCGAGGACGTCATCTTCGACCCCAACGTCTTCGCCCTCGCGACCGGCATCGAGGAGCACGCGGCGTACGGCACCGACTTCATCGAGGCCACCCGGTGGATCAAGGAGAACCTCCCCGGCGCCAAGGTGTCGGGCGGCATCTCCAACGTCTCCTTCTCCTTCCGGGGCAACAACCCGGTCCGCGAGGCGATCCACGCGGTCTTCCTGTTCCACGCCATCCAGGCGGGGCTCGACATGGGCATCGTCAACGCCGGCGCGCTCGTGGTCTACGACCAGGTCGACCCCGAGCTGCGCGAGCGCATCGAGGACGTGGTGCTCAACCGCCGGCCCGACGCCGCCGAGCGGCTGCTCGAGGTCGCGGAGGCCCACCGCGGCAGCGGCGAGCAGGCGGAGGCGGCGGTGCTGGAGTGGCGCTCGCTGCCGGTCGGCGAGCGCATCACCCACGCGCTGGTCAAGGGCATCGACGCCCACGTCACCGAGGACACCGAGGAGCTGCGGCAGGAGATCTCCGCCCGTGGCGGCCGCCCGATCGAGGTCATCGAGGGTCCGCTGATGGACGGCATGAACGTCGTCGGCGACCTCTTCGGCGCGGGCAAGATGTTCCTGCCCCAGGTGGTGAAGTCGGCACGGGTGATGAAGAAGGCCGTGGCCCACCTGATCCCCTTCATCGAGGCCGAGAAGCAGCCCGGCGACGCCGAGACCAAGAAGGGCACCATCGTCATGGCGACGGTGAAGGGCGACGTCCACGACATCGGCAAGAACATCGTCGGGGTCGTGCTGCAGTGCAACAACTACGAGGTGATCGACCTCGGCGTGATGGTGCCGGCGCAGAAGATCCTCGACAAGGCCCGCGAGGTCGACGCCGACCTGATCGGGCTCTCCGGGCTGATCACGCCCTCGCTCGACGAGATGGTCACCTTCGCCACCGAGATGCAGCGCCAGGGCTTCACCATCCCGCTCCTCGTCGGCGGCGCCACCACCTCGCGCGCCCACACCGCGGTGAAGGTGACCCCGCGCTACGAGGGCCCGGTGCTCTGGGTCAAGGACGCCTCGCGGTCGGTGCCGGTGGCCGCCGCGCTGCTCTCCGAGGACCGGCGCGGCAAGCTGCTCGCCGAGACCGAGGCCGACTACGCGTCGCTGCGCGAGCGCCACGCGTCCAAGCAGGACCGCAAGCTGGTCCCGCTGGAGGTCGCCCGCGAGCACCGCACCCCGGTGGAGTGGGACGGTTACCAGCCGCCGGTTCCCGCGATGAGCGCCGACGGCGCGCCCCGCACCCGGGTCTTCGAGGACTACGACCTGGCCGAGCTGCGCGACTACATCGACTGGCAGCCGTTCTTCAACGCCTGGGAGATGAAGGGCCGCTTCCCCGACATCCTCAACAACCCCGCCACCGGCGACGTCGCCCGCAAGCTCTACGACGACGCCCAGGAGATGCTCGACCGGATGGTCGCGGAGCGGTGGGTGACCGCCAACGGCGTCGTCGGCTTCTTCCCGGCGGCCTCCGAGGGCGACGACGTCGTCGTCTACGCCGACGACGACCGCACCGAGGTGCTGACCGTCCTGCACCAGCTGCGCCAGCAGGGCGAGCACCGCGAGGGCGTGCCCCACCGCTGCCTGGCCGACTACGTCGCTCCCGTCGCGAGCGGCCTGGCCGACCACGTCGGGGCCTTCGCCGTGACCGCCGGGCTGGGCAGCCAGGACCGGGTCGCGGAGTTCAAGCAGCAGCAGGACGACTACAGCGCGATCCTGCTCGAGTCGCTGGCCGACCGGCTGGCCGAGGCCTTCGCGGAGCGGATGCACGAGCGGGTCCGCACCGAGCTGTGGGGCTACGCGCCCGACGAGCAGCTCGACAACGACCAGCTGCTCAAGGAGCAGTACGCCGGCATCCGTCCCGCCCCGGGCTACCCCGCGTGCCCGGAGCACACCGAGAAGCAGACGCTGTGGGAGCTGCTCGACGTCGAGAAGACCACCGGCATCACGCTGACCGAGTCGATGGCGATGTGGCCCGGCGCCTCGGTCAGCGTCTGGTACTTCTCCCACCCGGGCTCGCAGTACTTCGTCGTGGGGCGCCTGGGGCGCGACCAGGTGGCGTCGTACGCCGAGCGCAAGGGGTGGAGCGTGCCGGAGGCCGAGAAGTGGCTCTCCGCCAACCTGGGCTACGACCCCGATGACTGAGCCGGGCGGCTCGCTGCCCGACGCCGTGCTGTGGGACATGGACGGCACCCTGGTCGACACCGAGCCCTACTGGTCGGAGTGCACCGCGGCCCTGGTCGAGCGGCACGGCGGCACCTGGACGGCCGCCGACGAGGGCACGCTGCTCGGCAAGAGCCTGCAGGCCTCGGCGGTGATCCTGCGCGAGCGCGGCGGGGTGCGGATCCCGGAGGAGCAGATCGTCACCGAGCTGCTCGACGACGTGCTCGTCAAGGTGGCCGAGCACCTGCCCTGGCGGCCGGGCGCCCACGAGCTGCTCAGCGCGCTGCGCGAGGCGGGTGTCCGGTGCGGGCTGGTGACCAACTCCTACTGGCGCTTCGCCGAGCCGATGCTGCGCTCGCTGCCCCCAGACACCTTCGAGGTCGTCGTCACCGGCGACCTGGTCGACCAGGGCAAGCCCCATCCCGAGCCGTACGAGCGCGCGATGGCCGAGCTGCGCGTGGCGCCGGAGCGCACCGTGGCGGTCGAGGACTCACCGACCGGGGTCACCTCCGCCGATGCGGCCGGGTGCCTGGTGCTCGTCGTGCCCGCCCACGCCCCCGTCGAGCCCGGGGAGCGCCGCGCCCTCCGCGACACCCTCGAGGGACTCACTCCCGCCGACCTCGGGGCGCTGCTGCACTGACCCTGCCGGGATCGGCACCGGGTCCGACGGCGGGTAGGGCGGCGGGGTGCCGTCGTAGGCCGGGCACAGCGCCTGGTAGCTGCACCAGCGGCAGGCGCGCCCCGGCTGGGGCTCGAAGCCGCCCGACGCGGTCGCCTCGCGCACGGCGTCCCACACCGACTCCGCCAGCCGCTCCGTGGCGAGCAGCTCGGCGACGTCGGGCACGTAGGTGACGGTCTGGGTGTCGCCCAGGTAGACCAGGCGCAGCTCGGCGGGGAGCACGCCCCGGCTGCGCCAGATGACCAGGGCGTAGAAGCGCAGCTGGGCCAGCGCCCGCTGCTCGAAGCCGACGCCGGGGGAGCGGCCCGACTTGTAGTCGACCACCCGCAGCCGGCCGTCGTCGGCGACGTCGAGCCGGTCGACGACCCCGCGCAGCAGCAGCCGCGAGTCGAGCAGCGTCTCGACGTAGAGCTCGCGCTCGGCGGGCTCGAGCACGCGCGGGTCCTCCAGGTCGAAGTACGACGCCAGCGCGCGGCGGCAGGGCGCCAGCCAGGCGTCGAGCTCGTCGTCGGGCACCAGGTCGGCGAGCTCGGGCGCCTGCACGGCGAGCTCGCGCCACCCGGGCAGCACCAGCGCGTCGGCCCGCTGCGGGGTGCGCTCCGCAGCGGGGAGGTCGAAGAGCCGCTCGAGCACCAGGTGCACCAGGGTGCCGCGCAGCGCCTCCGGGGAGGGCGGCTCGGGCACGCGGTCGTGGCGTCGCAGTCGGAAGCGCAGCGCGCAGTCGCGGAACTCGGCGATGGCGGAGGGGGAGAGGGCGCCGACGACCCGCTCACCGTCGACCACGGTGCCGCGCCCGTCGACGGTGGCGGGGTCGACCGCGACCGATGCCTGCTGCTCCACCCCGTCACCGTAGGCGGGGGGTCCGACAGCACCCGCCCACCGGTAGCGTGGAGCCGTGAGCACGTCGGGGACCGAGCCCAACGAGGCCGGTCCCGGACGACCGGGTCCTCCTCGTCGTCGACCGGTGCCCCCGGGCACGCTGCGCATCGGCTCGGTCGCCGGGGTCGACGTGCTGGTCAAGTCCTCCTGGCTGCTCGTCGCGGTGCTGATCGCGGTCGTGCTGGCCCCCCGGGTGGAGCAGGTGCAGCCCGGCCTGGGGGCGTGGCGCTACGTCGCGGGGGTCGCCTTCGCGGTGCTGCTCTACCTCTCGGTGCTGCTGCACGAGATCTCCCACGCGGTGGTCGCCCAGCGCTTCGGTCTCGGGGTCCGCTCGATCACTCTGCACTTCCTCGGCGGGGCCACCGAGATCGACTCGGAGTCGCGCAGCGCCAAGCAGGAGTTCTGGATCGCCGTCGTCGGGCCGCTGACCTCCATCGCGGTGGGTCTCGTGGCGCTGGTCGCGGTGCCCGTCACGCCCGACGGGCTGCTGCGGCTCGCGGTCGAGGGCCTCGCCTTCGCCAACCTGCTCGTCGGCGTGCTCAACCTGGTGCCGGGGCTCCCGCTCGACGGCGGCCGGGTGCTGCGCGCCGCGGTCTGGCAGGTGAGCCGCGACGTCCACCGCGCGACGGTCGTCGCCGCCTGGGGCGGCCGGGTCGCCGCCGGGCTGGTGCTCCTCTGGCCGGTCTTCGTCGAGGTCGTCCTCGGCCTCCGGGCCGACCTCGTGACCTACCTGGTCGCCTTCGTGCTGGCCGCCTTCCTCTGGACCGGGGCCACGGCGTCGCTGGTGCAGGCGACGCTGCGACGCCGGCTGCCCGCGCTGCAGGCGCGGCGGCTCGCCCGCCGCGTGGTGGCCGTGCGCGCCGACCTCTCCCTCGCCGAGGCCGTGCGCCGGGCGCAGGAGAGCGGTGCGGGCGCCGTGGTCACCCACGACGGCGACGACCGGCTCGCCGGCGTCGTGAGCGAGCGCGCCCTGCGCGCCACCCCCGAGGAGCGCCGCCCCTGGGTGCCGGTCGGCTCCGTGGCACGCTCCGTCGACGAGGGACTGGTCATCCCCGTCGACCTCGCGGGCGAGGACCTCGTCCGCGCCATGGGACGCACCCCCGCCGAGGAGTACGTCCTCGTCGAGCCCGATGGCACCATCTACGGCGTCCTGACCAGCGCCGACGTCGACCGAGCCTTCGAGGAGACCGCCCGCCCGTGAGTGACTTCGAGCAGCACGAGCCCACCTGGTCCGGCGTACGCCGCGGCCCCCTGCGCGCCGGGGAGTGGGTGCGCCTGACCGACGCCAAGGGGCGTCGCCACAACCTCTGCCTGGCGGAGGGCGCGACCTTCCACACCAACAAGGGCGCGCTGCAGCACGACGACCTGATCGGCCGCGACGAGGGCTTCACCGTGACCTCCGCCGGGGGCGGGGTCTACCTGGTCTTCCGGCCGCTGCTGAGCGAGTTCGTGGTCTCGATGCCGCGCGGCGCCGCGGTGGTCTACCCCAAGGACGCCGCCCAGGTCGTGGCGATGGCCGACATCTTCCCCGGCGCCGTGGTCGTGGAGGCCGGTGCGGGCTCCGGGGCGCTGACGTGCTCGCTGCTGCGCGCCGTCGGGCCGCAGGGCCGGCTGCTCTCCTTCGAGCGCCGCGAGGAGTTCGCCGACGTGGCCCGCCGCAACGTGCGCCAGTTCTTCGGCGTCACCGCCGACGAGACGCACCCGGCGTGGTCGCTGCAGGTCGGCGACCTCGTCGAGTCGCTGCCCGGCGCGGCGGCCCCCGGCAGCGTCGACCGGGTCGTGCTGGACATGCTCGCGCCCTGGGAGTGCGTCGACGTCGTCGCCGAGGCGCTGGCCCCCGGTGGCCTGGTCGTGGCCTACGTCGCCACCACCACGCAGCTCGGCCGGGTCGTCGAGACGCTCCGCGCGCACGGCGAGTTCACCGAGCCGCAGCCGTGGGAGACGCTCGTGCGTGACTGGCACGTCGAGGGCCTGGCCGTGCGTCCCAGCCACAAGATGAACGGCCACACCGGCTTCCTGGTCACCGCCCGGCGGATGGCGCCGGGCAACGCCGCGCCGGTCAAGAAGCGGCGTCCCGCCCCCGGCGCCTACGGCGAGGACTACCACGGACCCAAGCCGCACGGCGTGTGACACAGCCAACGCCTTGGCTCCGGGGCTCGGCGCAGTAGGGTCGGATCCCGGACCGACGGATCCCCCGCGTGGAGGTGGTCGCAGTGCCAGAGTCATCAGACAGCCGGAGCGACAGCGAGCTGCGCCAGCAGGTCGCCTTCCTCGAGGCCGAGGTGGTCGAGCTGCGGCGCCGGCTGCACGACGCACCGGGCTCCAGCCGGGCCCTCGACCAGCGCCTGCTCGACACGCAGCGCTCGCTGGCGGCCGTGACCTCGCAGAACGAGCGGCTCGCCGGCACCCTGCGCGAGGCGCGCGACCAGATCGTGACGCTGAAGGAGGAGGTCGACCGGCTGGCCCAGCCGCCGACCGGCTTCGGCACCTTCCTGCAGCGCAACGACGACGACTCCGTCGACGTCTTCACCGGCGGCCGCAAGCTGCGCGTCACCGTCAGCCCCACCGTCGAGCTCGACGCGCTGGTGCGGGGGCAGGAGGTGATGCTCAACGAGGCGCTCAACGTGGTCGCGGCCCTCGACTTCGAGCAGGTCGGCGAGGTCGTCATGTTCAAGGAGCTGCTGGCCGACCGCGAGCGGGTCCTGGTCATCGCCAACGCCGACGAGGAGCGCGTCGTCCGGCTCGCCGAGCCGCTGCGCCAGGAGACCCTGCGCGCCGGCGACTCGCTGCTGCTCGACACCCGCGCGGGCTACGTCTACGAGAAGGTCCCTAAGTCCGAGGTCGAGGAGCTCGTCCTCGAGGAGGTCCCCGACATCGCCTACGAGGCGATCGGCGGCCTGCGGGGCCAGATCGAGCAGATCCGCGACGCCGTCGAGCTGCCCTACCTGCACCCCGACCTCTTCAAGGAGCACCAGCTCAAGCCGCCCAAGGGCGTGCTGCTCTACGGCCCGCCCGGCTGCGGCAAGACGCTGATCGCCAAGGCCGTGGCCAACAGCTTGGCCAAGAAGGTCGCGGCCAAGACGGGCCAGGAGGGCAAGTCCTACTTCCTGAACATCAAGGGCCCCGAGCTGCTCAACAAGTACGTCGGCGAGACCGAGCGCCACATCCGGCTGGTCTTCCAGCGGGCCCGCGAGAAGGCCAGCATGGGCACGCCGGTGATCGTCTTCTTCGACGAGATGGACTCGCTCTTCCGCACCCGCGGCTCGGGGGTCTCCTCCGACGTCGAGAACACCATCGTGCCGCAGCTGCTGAGCGAGATCGACGGCGTCGAGCTGCTGGAGAACGTGCTGGTCATCGGCGCCTCCAACCGCGAGGACATGATCGACCCCGCGATCCTGCGGCCCGGGCGGCTCGACGTGAAGATCAAGATCGAGCGTCCCGACGCCGAGTCGGCGCGCGACATCTTC
>JBQGFI010000420.1:0-4108 GCA_052040065.1 Marmoricola sp. | reverse complement strand
CGCTCCCCGCAGCGCTCGGCGGTCTGCGTCACCACCGGGATCCTGCAGACGCTCGACGCCGAGGAGCTCGAGGGCGTGCTGGCCCACGAGCTGTCACACGTGGCGCACCGCGACGTGCTGGTGATGACCGCGGCCGCGTCGGCCGGCATCGTCGCCGGCATGACCCTCCAGGGCGCCCAGTTCGGCGCGCTGGGCCGTGGCAACCGTGACAACGGCGGCGCCGCGGCGGTGTTGATCGCGGTCCTCGTGAGCGTGGTGGTCTACGCCGTGAGCTTCATCGCGCTGCGGCTGCTCTCGCGCTACCGCGAGCTGTGCGCCGACCGGTCGGGGGCCTACCTGACGCAGAAGCCCGGCGCGCTGGCGTCGGCCCTGCAGAAGATCAGCGGCCAGATGAACAACGTCCCCGAGCGCGACCTGCGTGCCTCGCAGTCGATGAACGCCTTCTTCATCGCCCCGGCGATCAAGGGCGCCTCGCTGAGCACCCTGACCTCCACCCACCCGCCGCTGGAGCAGCGCCTCGACCAGCTCGCCAAGATCCAGGCCGAGCTCGGCAAGGCGTACTGAGTTGGGCTTCTGGGACGCGCTGCGCGGACGGACGACGCCCAAGGCGGCGCAGCTCGACGCCCTCTTCGCCGTCCCGTCGGCGGCGATGAGCCTCGAGGCGGGGCTGGGGCTGCGGCCCACCGGCACCGGCTCGGTCTGCTTCCGTGCCGCCGAGGGGCAGGCGTCTCGACTGAGCCAGGAGGAGGCGGCGGGCCTCGTCGGCACCGGCGGTGGGCCGCGCACCGAGTCGGTGGTCGACGACTACGGCTACACCTGGCTCACCGTGCGCACCGACCCGCCCGACCCGGCGGGGCTCGTGACCGACCTGCACGCCGTCAACGCCGCCCTGGAGGCGCAGGGCTTCTCCTCGAGCCTGCTGTGCTCGGTGATCAGCTTCGCCGACGACGCCGGGGGTCGCGCCCACCTGGTCTACCTCTACAAGCAGGGCACCTTCTACCCGTTCGTGCCCACCGGCCCGCAGTCACGCGACACGCTGCGGGAGCGTCAGGTCCGCGACGCCGTGGGGGCCGACCTGCCCTTCGAGCCCGATCCCGGCCGCTGGATGCCGATCTGGACGCTCCCCGGCGCCTGACCGCCGGGTAGACCAGTGCGCGAAAGCCGTCAAAGAGGATATTAGGCACCTATCCTTCGTTGGTGACCTTCCTGGACCGCGCTCGGGACGTCGAGCTGACCTCGCTCGCGTTGCTCGACCGACCTCCCCCGAGCGTGATGGCGGAGCTGCTGGAGGTCGCTCGCGTGGCGTGCGGCGCCAGCGGTGCTCGCTTCAACGTGCTCTCCTCGCAGCACCAGCACGTGCTGCTCGACGCGGACGGTGCCGAGGGCGTGGTCCCGAAGGAGCAGGCGCCGTGCCTGCGCGTCATCGACTCCGCCCAGCGCACCCACCTGGTGCCGGACGCGCGGGAGGACGAGCGCTTCGCCGACCTCGCCTTCGTCACCTCCGGCGCGATCGTCGGGTACGCCTCCAGCCAGCTGGTCACCTCGCGCGGCATCACGATCGGCACGCTGTGCGTCTTCGACGCCGAGCCGCAACAGTGGGACGAGCGCGCTCGGCTGACGCTGGAGCGGCTGGCCGAGACCGCCTCGCGCGTGCTCGAGGCAGAGCGGGCGCGCGAGTCGATGGCCGAGTCGCTGACCCGGGTGGTGCGCGACAGTGACGAGCTGCAGCGCTCCAACATGCACCTGGCGGCCTTCGCCGGGCAGGTGAGCCACGACCTGCTGGCGCCTCTCTCGGCGGTCTCGCTCGCCCTGGAGCTGGTCGACGAGCAGCTCGAGGAGGACGAGACCGACGCGGCCGTGGTGCGCGGGCTCGTGGGCAGCGCCGTCGGCGCCGCACGCCGTGCCCAGGCGACCGTCGGCGGGCTGCTCGAGTTCGCCGGGCTCGGCGGCCGGCTGCGCCGCGAGCCGGTCGACGGCGCCGGCCTGGTCGACGAGGTCCTGGTCGACCTCTCCGCACGGCGCGGCGCCACGACCGTCGTGGTCGATGCGGTGCCCCCGCTGCTGGGCGACCCCGTGCAGCTGCGCGCCGTGGTGCAGAACCTGCTGGCCAACGCCTTCACCCACGCCGACCGCCCGGGTGTGTGCGTGCTCGTCGACGGCGAGCACCTCGGGGAGGTGGTGCGCGTGCGGGTGCACGACAGCGGCCCCGGCGTGCCCCCCGAGCTGCGCGAGCGCATCTTCGCCCGGGGTGCGCGGGGCGACGCCGCCCGGAGCGAGTCCGTCGCGGGCCACGGCATCGGCCTCGACACCTGTCGCCGGATCGCGGCGTCCCACGGGGGGCGGGTCGGTGTCGAGACCTCCCAGCGGCTCGGGGGTGCCTGCTTCTGGCTCGAGCTGCCTGCCGCCGAGCGCACCCGGGGTCAGCTGCCGGAGGCCCTGACCCACGCGCCGACGGCCTGACCGGTCCTCGGGACGGATGGCCTAGGGTCGTCGCCATGCGGGTCGTCATCGCTCCCGACAAGTTCGCCGGCACCCTCTCGGCCGTGGAGGCAGCTGCCGCCATGGCGCGCGGGTGGGCACGGCGCGCCCCCGGCGACGAGCTGGTCGAGGTGCCCATGTCCGACGGCGGTCCCGGCTTCCTCGACGTGCTGCACGCGGCGCTCGAGGGCGACCTGCACGCCGTCACCGTGCCCGACCCGTACGGCGCGCCGGTGCCGGCCGCGGTGCTGCGCGTCGGCGACACGGCGTACGTCGAGAGCGCGCAGGCCGTGGGCCTGCACCTGACCGAGCCCGACGACCGGCGACCCGAGCACGGCACCACCGTCGGTCTCGGCGAGCTCCTCCGCGCCGCCCTCGAGACCGGTCCACGCCGCGTGGTGGTGGGCCTCGGCGGCTCGGCCACCAACGACGCCGGCGCCGGGATGCTCGCGGCGCTGGGGGCGACGGCCGGGCAGGGCTCGCTGACCTCCGGGCCCACGGGGCTGGCCGAGGTCGCGGAGGTCGACCTGGGCGCCGCCCGAGCGGCGGTGGGCGACGTCGAGCTGGTGATCGCCTCCGACGTCGACAACCCGCTGCTGGGCATCCACGGGGCCACCAAGATCTTCGGCCCGCAGAAGGGCCTGCCCGACGAGCGCCTGGTCACCGTCGACGGGTGGCTGCAGGTCTTCGCCGACGCCACCGACCGCAAGCTCGCCACCCGCACGGGCACCGGCGCGGGTGCGGCCGGCGGCCTGGGCTTCGCGCTGCTGCTGCTGGGCGGACGCCGGGTGAGCGGCCTCGACGTCGTGGCCGAGGCCGTCGGGCTCGGCGACCTGCTCTCCGGTGCCGGGCTCGCGCTCACCGGCGAGGGCGCCTTCGACTTCTCCTCCCGCGCCGGCAAGGTGCCCTACGGCGTCGCCCAGCTGGCCGCCGAGCACCTGGTGCCGTGCGTGGCCCTGGCCGGCCAGGTGCTGGTCGGGAGCCGCGAGATGCGGGCGCTCGGGGTGGAGTCGGCGTACTCCCTCGTGGAGCTCGTGGGGGCGGAGCGCGCCATGGCCGCGCCGTCCGAGGCGCTGGAGCAGCTGGCCGAGCGCACCGCGCGCACCTGGTCTCACTGATCGGGGAATAGGCGGCCGTGTGTCACCATTGAGTGGTCGAGACGGTGAGTGCCCCCGTCTCGCAGCCACTGGCCACCGAGCAGCACTGGAGCGAGCATGACCGAGCAGGTCGAGACCACCCGTGAGCACCGCGCCGACAGCATCAACATCACCGAGGCGGCGACCAGCAAGGTCGCCAGCCTGCTCTCCCAGGAGGGCCGCGACGACCTGCAGCTGCGGATCGCCGTCCAGCCCGGTGGGTGCTCGGGACTGCGCTACCAGCTCTTCTTCGACGAGCGTCACCTCGACGGTGACGTCGTCACCGACTTCGACGGCGTCGCCGTCGTGGTCGACCGGATGAGCGTGCCCTACCTGCACGGCGCGACCATCGACTTCGTCGACTCGATCGAGAAGCAGGGCTTCACCATCGACAACCCCAACGCGCAGGGCAGTTGCGCGTGCGGCGACAGCTTCCACTGACGCCTCCGGCGGGCGCCTGTCCGCCGACCGAACCGACACGCGAGCGGGGAGCG
>JBQGFI010000419.1:0-3120 GCA_052040065.1 Marmoricola sp. | reverse complement strand
CGGCCGGCTGCTCGTCGGCGCCGCGGTGGGCTACTTCGGCGAGTCCTGGGAGCGAGCCACGACCCTCGTCGAGGCCGGGGTCGACGTGCTCGTCGTCGACACCGCCCACGGCCACGCCCGGCTGCTGCTCGACATGATCGCCCGCCTCAAGTCCGACCCGGCGACCAAGCACGTCCAGGTCATCGGCGGCAACGTCGCCACCCGCGGCGGTGCTCAGGCGCTGATCGACGCCGGCGTGGACGCGGTCAAGGTCGGGGTCGGCCCCGGCTCGATCTGCACCACGCGCGTCGTGGCCGGTGTCGGCGTCCCGCAGGTGACCGCGATCCACGAGGCGGCCAAGGCCTGCCGCCCGGCCGACGTGCCGCTGATCGCCGACGGCGGGCTGCAGTACTCCGGCGACATCGCCAAGGCGCTCGTGGCGGGGGCCGAGTCGGTGATGTTCGGCTCGCTGCTGGCCGGGTGCGAGGAGAGCCCCGGCGAGCTGGTCTTCGTCAACGGCAAGCAGTACAAGTCCTACCGCGGCATGGGCTCGCTCGGCGCCATGTCGAGCCGGGGCAAGAAGTCCTACTCCAAGGACCGCTACTTCCAGGCCGACGTCGACAGCGACGACAAGATCGTGCCCGAGGGCATCGAGGGCCAGGTCGCCTACCGAGGCCCCCTCTCCGCGGTCGCCCACCAGCTGGTCGGCGGTCTCCACCAGTCGATGTTCTACGTCGGCGCGCACACCAACGCCGAGCTGCGCGAGCGTGGACGCTTCGTGCGGATCACCTCCGCCGGGCTCAAGGAGAGCCACCCGCACGACGTCCAGATCACGGCCGAGGCGCCCAACTACTCGTGGCGCTGACGGTCCGGCCGCTGGTCGAGTCCGACTGGCGGCAGGTGCACGAGATCGTCGTGGAGGTGGCCACGGCCGGTCGCACCTACGCGATGCCCGTGCCCGCCGACGAGGCGGAGACGCGGCGCGTCTGGTCGGCGCAGCACGTCGTCGTGGCGGTCGAGGGCGACCGGGTGCTCGGCACGGCCAAGGCCGGCCCCAACCGGGAGGCCCAGGGGAGCCACGTGGGCACCGCCTCCTTCATGGTCGGCAGCGCCGCGCGCGGTCGCGGCGTGGGCCGGCTGCTCGGGGAGCACGTGGTCGCCTGGCACCGCGACGCGGGCTTCCGCGCGATCCAGTTCAACGCGGTCGTCTCCACCAACGTCGCGGCGGTGACGCTGTGGCGGCGGCTGGGGTTCGTCGTCGTGGGCACCGTCCCCGAGGCGTTCGCCCTGCCCGACGGCACCCACGCCGACCTGCACGTGATGCACCTGGACCTCACCCGGCCCCCGCTCTACCCCGCGGGCGACCACGAGGCCGCTCGCTCCCGCCTGCTCACCGCCGCGGCCCGCCGCTTCGGCGAGCGCGGCTGGCACGACACGACGCTCGCCGACGTCGCCGCGGAGGCCGACCTGGAGCTCCACGTGGCCACGCGCATGGTCGCGTCGAAGGGCGAGCTGCTGTGGGCGGCGCTGGCGCACGTGGTGCTGCCGCCGCACCGCGACGTCGACACGGCGGTCGACGCGCTGGGCCTGGAGGAGGTCGGATCCGTCGACGAGCGGCTCGACCGCTTCGTCGACCTGGTCTGCCGCATCCACGAGCGCCTCGTGCCGCTGGTCTCGCCGCTCAACGAGGCGGCGTCGACCGACCCCGACGCGCGGGCCATCATGCGCGGCTCCGACCTCAAGCGGCTCGGGACCGCGCGCCGGCTCGCCCGGCTGCTCTGCCGCGGTGAGCAGCCCGCTCCCGACGCCGCCGACGTCGTGCACGTGCTGATGACGACCGAGACCCACCTCGGCTTCGTGCGGGTGGGCTGGAGCATGCCGAGGTACGCCGCGTGGCTGCGCGGCGCGCTCGACCACGCCGTCAACGGCAGCGCGGCAGCACCTCGCTAGAGTTCACCGGTGACCGAGATCGAGATCGGCCGGGCCAAGCGGGCGCGGCGTGCCTACGCCTTCGACGACATCGCGATCGTGCCCAGCCGCCGCACGCGCGACCCCGAGGAGGTGTCGATCGCCTGGCAGATCGACGCCTACCGCTTCGAGCTGCCGGTCCTCGCCGCGCCGATGGACTCGGTGATGTCGCCGGCCACGGCCATCCACTTCGGTCAGCTCGGGGGGCTCGGGGTGCTCAACCTCGAGGGCCTCTGGACGCGCTACGACGACCCCACCGACCTGCTCGAGGAGGTCGCGGGCCTCGAGGGTGCCGCGGCCACCGCGCGGCTGCAGCAGATGTACGCCGAGCCGATCCGCGCCGAGCTCATCACCGAGCGGATCCGCCAGGTGCGCGACGCGGGCGTGACCGTGGCGGCGAGCCTGTCGCCGCAGCGCACCAAGGAGTTCGCCAAGACCGTGGTCGACGCGGGGGTCGACATGTTCGTCATCCGCGGCACGACGGTCAGCGCCGAGCACGTCTCGAGCCAGTCCGAGCCGTTGAACCTCAAGGACTTCATCTACGAGCTCGACGTGCCCGTCATCGTCGGGGGCTGCGCGACGTACCAGGCGGCGCTGCACCTGATGCGCACCGGCGCCGCCGGCGTCCTCGTCGGCTTCGGCGGGGGAGCGGCCCACACCACCCGCACCGTGCTCGGGGTGGCGGTGCCGATGGCCAGCGCGGTCGCCGACGTGGCCGCGGCCCGGCGCGACTACCTCGACGAGTCGGGCGGCCGCTACGTGCACGTGATCGCCGACGGCTCGATCGGTCGCAGCGGTGACATCGCGAAGGCGATCGCCTGCGGCTCCGACGCGGTGATGGTCGGCTCGCCGCTGGCGCGGGCCAGCGACGCCCCGGGCAGGGGCTTCCACTGGGGTGCCGAGGCGCACCACCCCGAGCTGCCCCGCGGCCAGCGGGTCGAGTTCGGCACCGTCGGCACCCTCGAGCAGATCCTCTTCGGGCCCTCCCACGTCGCCGACGGCACCATGAACCTCGTGGGCGCGCTGCGCCGCGCGATGGCGACCACGGGCTACACCGAGCTCAAGGAGTTCCAGCGCATCGAGGTCGTCGTCTCCTGACGGTCGCGTCGCCGGAAACCCGGTGGCGGTGCGGGGCGGGCGGCCTCAGGCTGGCCCCGTGACCTCGTTCATCTC
>JBQGFI010000418.1:0-7441 GCA_052040065.1 Marmoricola sp. | reverse complement strand
CTGCTGGAGTCGCCGGGCGCCCTCGGGGCCGACGTCGTGGTCGGCTCCTCGCAGCGCTTCGGCGTCCCGCTCTTCTACGGCGGCCCCCACGCCGGCTTCATGTCGGTGCGGCAGGGGCTCGAGCGGCACCTGCCCGGACGGCTCGGGGGGGTCTCGGTCGACGCGAGCGGCCGCCCGGCGTACCGGCTGGCGCTGCAGACCCGCGAGCAGCACATCCGCCGCGACCGCGCGACGTCCAACATCTGCACCGCGCAGGTGCTGCTCGCCGTCGTGGCCTCGATGTACGCCGTGCACCACGGCCCCGACGGCCTCACCGCCATCGCGCGGCAGACCCACGCCCACGCGGCCTCGCTCGCCGCGGCGCTGCGCGAGGGCGGCGTCACGGTCGTGCACGACGAGCTCTTCGACACGGTGCTGGCGCACGTGCCGGGTCGCGCCGCCGAGGTCGTGGCCGCGGCCCGCGACGCCGGGCTGCACCTGCGCCCCGTCGACGACGACCACGTCGGCGTGAGCACCTCCGAGGTCACCGACGACGACGTGCTGCGCCGCGTGCTCGGGGCCTTCGGCGTCGACGCCGCCCCCGCGGAGGTCGCCGACGCGCTGCCGGTGTCGCTGCGTCGCGAGACCCCCTTCCTGACCCACGAGGTCTTCAACACCCACCGCTCCGAGACCTCGATGCTGCGCTACCTGCGCCGGCTCTCGGCCCGCGACTTCGCGCTGGACCGCGGCATGATCCCGCTCGGCTCCTGCACCATGAAGCTCAACGCGACCACGGAGATGGAGCCGGTCTCGCTGCCGGGCTTCGCCGACCTGCACCCCTTCGCGCCCGCGGAGGACGCGCAGGGCTACGCCCGGCTGATCGCCGACCTCGAAGGGTGGCTCGCGACCGTCACCGGCTACGACCGCGTCTCGGTGCAGCCCAACGCCGGCTCGCAGGGCGAGCTGGCCGGACTGCTGGCGATCCGCGGCTACCACCACGCCAACGGCAACACCGGTCGTGACGTCTGCCTGATCCCGGCCTCGGCGCACGGCACCAACGCCGCCTCCGCGGTGATGGCCGGCATGAAGGTCGTCGTGGTCAAGTCGGCCGACGACGGCTCGGTCGACATGGACGACCTGCGCGCGCACTGCGAGGCGCACCGCGACGACCTGGCCGCGATCATGGTCACCTACCCCTCGACCCACGGCGCCTACGAGGACACCATCGACGAGCTGTGCCGGGTGGTGCACGACGCCGGCGGCCAGGTCTACGTCGACGGCGCCAACCTCAACGCCCTGCTCGGCTACGCCAAGCCCGGCGAGTTCGGCGGCGACGTGTCGCACCTGAACCTGCACAAGACCTTCTGCATCCCGCACGGAGGTGGCGGTCCGGGCGTCGGGCCGGTCGGCGTCCGCGAGCACCACGCGCCGTACCTCCCCTCGCACCCGGCGCACCCCGACGAGGCCCGCCGCGAGGGCATCGGACCGATCAGCGCGGCCCCGCACGGCTCGGCGGGCATCCTGCCGATCTCGTGGGCCTACGTGCGGCTGATGGGGGCCGAGGGCCTGACCCGCGCGACGGCGGTCGCGGTGCTGGCGGCCAACTACGTTGCCTCGCGGCTCGACGCGCACTTCCCGGTGCTCTACCGCGGGCACCACGACCACGTGGCCCACGAGTGCATCCTCGACCTGCGGGCGCTCGCGAAGTCCAGCGGCGTCACCGTCGACGACGTGGCCAAGCGGCTGGTCGACCACGGCTTCCACGCCCCGACGATGAGCTTCCCGGTCGCGGGCACGCTGATGGTCGAGCCCACCGAGAGCGAGGACCTGGCCGAGCTCGACCGCTTCTGCGAGGCGATGATCTCCATCCGCGAGGAGATCGCCCGCGTCGAGGCGGGGGAGTGGGCCCCCGAGGCGTCGCCCCGGCGCGGCGCCCCGCACACGGCCGCGGTGCTGCTGGCCGACGACCGCGAGGCGGCCTACCCGGCCTCGCTCGCGGCGTACCCCTCCGGGCACGTCGACCCCGACAAGTACTGGCCGCCCGTGGGTCGCATCGACCAGGCCTACGGCGACCGCAACCTGATGTGCTCGTGCCCCCCGATCGAGGCCTTCGCGTGAGCCCACGCCGCCTGTACGCCGCGCTGGCCCTGGCCGAGGCGGTCACCTGGACGCTGCTGCTCGGCGGCATGGCGCTGAAGTACCTCACCGGCACCACCGAGCTCGGGGTGCAGCTGGCGGGGCCGGTGCACGGCTTCGTCTTCCTCGCCTACAGCCTGGTGACCGTCCTGCTGGCGCTCGACGCCCGCTGGTCGGCGGGGCGCACGGTGGCCGGGCTCGTGGCCGGGGTGGTGCCCTACCTGACCGTGCCCTTCGAGCGGTCGACCGACCGTGCCGGACTGCTGCCCGACCGCTGGCGGCTCCGCGAGGAGCGCGGGCGCAACGCGCCGGAGCGGCTGCTGGCCCGGGCCCTGCGCTCGCCGCTCCAGGCGGGGGCCGTGGCCGTGGTGCTGCTGGCGCTGGTCTTCGCCGCGCTGCTCGTGGCGGGCCCGCCCGTCACAGTGCCTGGCTGACCGAGCTCATGTTGAAGTCGGGCACGCGCAGGGCGGGCGTGGCGGTGCGCGAGAAGTAGTCCTCGCCCCACTCGCGGGAGAGGCTCGGCACGGTCTCGCCGGCGTGGCTGAAGCGCCGGAGCAGGTCGAGCGGGCTCTCGTTGAAGCGGAAGTTGTTGACCGCGCCGGTGATCTCGCCACCCTCGACCCGGTAGACGCCGTCACGCGTCAGCCCGGTGAGCAGCATGCTCTGCTCGTCGACCTCGCGGATGTACCACAGGCAGGTCAGCAGCAGGCCGTCGTCGAGGTCGCCCACGAGGTCGAGGTCGCTGCCGGCGCCGCCGTCGACCCGGAGCACGAGGTTGTCGACCTCCGGCGTGACCGGCACCCCCGTCTCGGTGGCCGTGCGGCGGGTCTGGAGCAGGGCGGCCAGGCGGCCGTCGTCGAGCCAGGAGGTGCGCGACACGGGCAGACCGTTGTCGTAGACGCTGGAGGCGGCCGAGGAGCCCGAGGCGGTCACGAAGGGCGCGCACTGCAGCGGTGCCTGGGCCGGGTCGGAGAAGAGGTGCACCCCGGGGCGCACGACCTGCTCACCGAAGCGGATGCCGCCCCCCGGGCGGGCGAAGGGTCCGCGACCGTCGGCCGCGTGCCGGGCCAGGGAGTGCCAGTAGGCGTCGACCATCAGGTCGGAGACGGCGCTGGGCGGCAGCACGGTGTCGTAGCGCCCGGCGGGGAGGTCGACCCGGCGGGAGGCCCAGCCGAGGCGGCGCGCGAGCTCGTCGGCCAGCGCGGTGGCGTCGACGTCGGCGAAGTCGCGGGTCGCGCCCCCCACCCAGGCACTGGTGGTCAGCGCGCCGTCCTTGCCCGTGACGCCGTAGTGGCCCGTGGGCTGCTCGTGGCGCAGCCGCAGCCCGGTGCTCGACCCCAGGTAGGTCGTGCTGACCTCGTGGAAGACGAAGCCGTAGAGCAGCCGGTCGGCCGCCTCCGCCTGGGCGAAGGCGTCGCCGAGCTGCTGGGCGAAGTCGTCGAAGACGGCGATCGACGTCTCGCCCGGCCGGTCCTCCCAGTCGCCGGCGACCTCGCCGCCGACGAGGTCGGCGCGGTCCTCGGCCGGCGCGGCCTCCGCCGCGGCCCGGTCGGCGGCCTCGACCAGCGCGGTCACCTGCGCCAGCGACGCGGCACTGCCGCTGACCGAGGCGTTGCCGGCGCCGCGGAAGCTGACGACGGTCACGTCGGTGCTGCGCATCACGCCGTTGGTGGTCAGGGTGTTGTTGGCCCAGCGGAGGTTGGCCGAGGTCGCGTCGGAGACCAGCACGACGCAGTCGTCGGCGGTCGTGGTGGCCAGGGCGTGCTCGACCAGCTGCTGGGGGTCGGGAGTGGTGGGGTGCATCAGGCCGAGCCCTCCTCTGTGGTGTTGAGGATGCGGACGTCGCGGAAGAGTGCGGCGGGCGCGCCGTGGCTGACGGCGCCGACCTGGCCGGGCTGGGCCTTGCCGCAGTTCATCACCCCGCCCAGCACGTAGGTCGACGGTCCGCCGACCACCTCCATGGAGCGCCAGAAGTCGGTGGTGGTCGCCTGGTAGGCGACGTCGCGGACCTGGCCGCGCAGCTCACCGTCGCGGACCTCGTAGAAGCGCTGGCCGGTGAACTGGAAGTTGTAGCGCTGCATGTCGATCGACCACGACTTGTGGCCCACCACGTGGATGCCGCGCTCGACGTGGGCGAGCAGCCCCGCGAGGTCGGGTCCCGCGGGGTCGGGCTGCAGCGAGACGTTGGCCATGCGCTGCACCGGGATGTGGCCGGGGGAGTCGGCGAAGGAGCAGCCGTTGGACCTGCCGCCGTTGAGCTCCGCGCCGTACGTCGCGGCCATGTCGCGGTCGAGCTGGTAGCCGCGCAGCACGCCCTCGCGGACGATGTCCCACGACTGGGTCTGCACGCCCTCGTCGTCGTAGCCGATGGTGGACAGGCCGTGGGTGTCGGTGCGGTCGCCCGTGACGTGCATCGGCGGCGAGCCGTACTGCAGCGTGCCGAGCTGGTCGAGGGTGGCGAACGAGGTGCCGGCGTAGCTCGCCTCGTAGCCGAGCGCGCGGTCGAGCTCGGTGGCGTGGCCGATGGACTCGTGGATCGTGAGCATCAGGTTGTTGGCGTCGATGACCAGGTCGTAGCGGCCCGGCTCGACCCCGGGGGCGGCGAGCTTCTCGCGCAGCAGGTCGGGCAGCGCCGCGCGCTCGCCGTCGAAGTCGTAGGAGCCGTCGGAGAGGTACTCCCAGCCCTTGGCCACCGGGGGCGCCAGGATCGCCATCGAGTCGGACCGCCCGGTGCGGGGGTCGCTGGCGTGGGCCTCGAGGGCCGGCTCGAGCCGGATGCGCTGCTGGGTGGTCATGGTGCCGGCCAGGTCGGCGTAGAACTTGTTCTCCTGCACCTGCTGCAACGCCGCCGAGACGTGGTCGGCGCCGCCGCGCAGCACGTCGTGGCTCCACCCGGAGAGCAGCGCGACCTTCTCGGCCAGCGGCACCTCCAGCGGGTTGACCTCGTAGGCGGAGACCCAGGTGACGTCGTCGTGCACCGGCTCGGGCGCCAGCACGACGGGACGGCGCGTCATCGCGCCGGCGACCTGGGCCACGCGGACCGCGGTCTCGGCCACCCGGACGGCCTCGTCATCGGTCAGCGCGACGCCCGAGGCGAAGCCCCAGGCGCCGCCCAGCACCACGCGGACCGCGAAGCCGAGGTCCTCGAGGTCCTGGGCCCCCTCCAGCGCGCCGTCGTGGAGGGAGACGTACTGCATGCGGTTGCGCTCGAGCCGGAAGTCGGCGTGCGTCACGCCGAAGTCTCGAGCGCGCTCCAGAGCCGTGTGCGCCAACCGGCGCATCGGCAGCTCCAGGAAGGTCGGGTCGATCTCACGCGCCATGTCGCGACCCTATGCGCCGGCTCAGGCGCGCTGCAGGACGGGCCCGAGGGTGGAGCCGTCGCGAGACTTGCGCACCTCGAGCTGGGCGGTCACGCGGGCGCGCAGCTCGGCCACGTGGCTGACGATGCCGACGACGCGGCCGCCGTCGCGCAGGGAGTCGAGCACGTCCATGACGGCGTCGAGGGTGTCGTCGTCGAGCGCGCCGAAGCCCTCGTCGACGAAGAGCGTCTCGATCGTGGGGCCGCCCGCCTCCTGGCTCACCGTGTCGGCCAGCCCGAGGGCCAGGGCGAGGGAGACCACGAAGCCCTCGCCGCCGGAGAGGGTCGCAGGGTCGCGCACGGTGGCGCTCCAGTCGTCACGCACCCGCAGGCTCAGGCCGCCGCGGCGCTCGCCGGCGCCCTTCTCGTCGGCCTGCTCCAGCGCGAAGCGCTGGTCGGTCATCGCCGCCAGCCGCACGTTGGCGGCGGCCACGACCTGGCGGAGCCGCTCGGCCAGCACGTAGCCGGACAGGCGCATGCGCCAGGTGTTGTCGGGACTGGTGCCCTCGACCAGCGCGGCGAGCGACGCCAGCGTCTGGTGCTGCGCGCGGAGCGGGGCCCAGGCCCCGAGCGCGGTCTCCAGGTCGTCGTGGAGGGTCCCGAGCCGCTCCGCCCGTGCGTGGCACGCACGCGAGGCCGCGAGGTGCAGGTCGCGGACGTCGCGTCGGCGCCGGGCCACCCGCCCGAGGTCGTCGAGGTCGGGCGAGGCGGCCTCGAGGGCCGCCCGGACCTCGGGATCGCGGAGCACGTGCCCGGCCCGCTCGTGGGCCTCCTGCCACGCGCGCACCCGGCTCTCGGCCCGGTCGGCGGTCTCGGTGGGCAGGACCGCCGCGAGGCAGGCGTCGACGTCGTCGAAGTCGGTGGTGCGCAGGCTCTCCGCGGCGATGGCCCTGGCCTGCGCCTCCGCGTCGGCGGCCTCGGCGGCGGCGCGGAGCCGGTCGATGCCGTCGGAGAGCAGCGCCCGCCGCGCGTCGAGCGCGTCGAGCAGCGCGGCCACGCTCTCCCACGGCTCGTCGTCGCCGTGGCCACCGTGACCGGTGAGCAGCGCGCCGAGGTCGGTCTCGAGATCGGTGACCCGCTCGTGGAGGTCGTGGGCCTCGGCGTCCGCGGCCACCAGCTCGGCGCGACCGGCGGCGAGGTCGGCGACCAGCCGGGCACGCTCGTCACCCCCGGTCGCGAGCAGACGGTCGACCTCGTCGCGCCGGGCACGGTCGTCGGTGGCCTGCTGCAGCGCGACCCGGGCGTCGTGGTGGCGGCGCTCCCACTCGGCGACGTCGAGCCCCGCGGCGGTGCGTGCGAGGGCGCTCTCGCGCGACCGCAGTGCCGACACGCTCTCACCCGCGGCCTGGCGGAGCACCTCGGCGGACTCGTGGGCCGCGCGCGCCGCGTCCTCGTCGTCGCGTCCGACACGGTCGCGGGCGTGGGCGGGACGAGGGTGCTCGACGCTGCCGCACACCGGGCAGGAGCACCCGACGGCCAGACCGGAGGCGAGCTCGGCCGCCATGCCGGCGATGCGGAGCACGCGCAGCTCGAGGTAGCGCTCACGACGCGCCAGTGCCTCGTCGGCGAGCCGGTGCTGCTCCGCGACGGCCTCGGCGAGGTCGGCGCGCACCTGCTCCAGCTCCACGGCTGCCTGCCGTCCGGACAGGACCCGCTCCGCGGTCTCGGTGCACGCCGCGACCCGCTCGGCCGCCGCGCCCAGGCCCTCGCGCTCGCGGGCGAGTCGGTCGCGCTGCTGCTCGGCGGCCTCGAGCCGGGTCTCCCCGCGGCGCAGGCGCTCAGTCAGGGTCTCCGAGCGGCGTCGGGCCTCCTGGCGCGCGGCGTGCAGCCGGGTGAGCTCCTGCTCGCGCGGACGCCACGACCCGGCGAGCACGTGACGCCGCTCGACCTCCCCGCGGGCCCGCTCGAGCACGGCGGTGGTGACCTCGCCCTCGCCCTCGCCCACGGCGGTGGCCAGTCGGGGGCGGA
>JBQGFI010000417.1:0-2363 GCA_052040065.1 Marmoricola sp. | reverse complement strand
TCGGCACCGAGGTCGAGGCCGGCGCGACCGTCGTCGTGCTCGAGTCGATGAAGATGGAGACCGCCCTCCACGCGCCGTACGCCGCGCGCGTCAAGGAGCTGCACGTCATCACCGGCAGCCAGGTCGAGACCGGCGCCGCGCTGATCAAGCTCGAGCCGCTCGACGACGTCGTGGAGGAGACCGCCGACACCGGCGCGACGCTCGACCTGCCGGCCGACGACACCGCCGCGGTCGACCCCGCCACCCTGCGTGCCCGCGCCCGTGACGCGCTCAGCGCCGTGGTGCTCGGCTACGACGTGCCGCCGGAGGACCAGGACGCCGCGCTGTCGGCGTACCTGGCCGTGCGCGACGCCGACGACGCCGACGACGCGTCGGTGCTGCGCGACGAGGTCTGCCTGCTGGAGACCTTCGCCGACCTCGCCGAGCTGACCCGCAACCGGCCGGTCGACGAGGACCGGCAGACCGAGCTGCGCGTGCACAGCTCCCGCGAGCACTTCCACACCTTCCTGCAGAGCCTCGACCTCGACCGCGGCGGCCTGCCCGCGCAGTTCCGCGACAAGCTGCAGCGCGTGCTGCGTCACTACGGCGTCGAGGAGGTCGACCGCACCCCTGAGCTGGAGGCCGCGGTCTTCCGCATCTTCCTGGCCCAGCAGCGCACCACCCCCGAGGTCGCGCTCGTCTCGGCCCTGCTCGGCTCCTGGAGCGGCGAGCCCTCGCCCACCGGCGAGCTGGCCGCCGACGCCCGCGAGGTGCTCGAGCGCCTCGGTCGGGTGCCGCAGGCGCGCTACCCCGCCGTGGGCGACCTGGCCCGCAGCGTCCGCTTCCGCTGGTTCGACCAGCCGGCCGTCGACGCCGACCGCTCCGAGGTCCTGCTCGGCGTGCGCGACGAGGTCGAGGCGCTGGCCGCCGGTGACGCGCGCGACGCGGCCGACTACACCCGCCGCATCGAGGCGCTCGCCGCGATCCCCGAGCAGACCGTCGGCTTCCTGTGCGACCGGCTCGCCCAGGGCGTCCCCGCCCGCGAGCCGATGCTCGAGGTGCTGGCGCGCCGCCACTACCGCGAGTACGCCCTGCACGACGTGCGCTCCTACGACGCCGGGCCCGACTCCGACCGCCCCGTCGTGGTCGCCGGCTACGCCCTCGACGAGCGGCACACCCGGCTGGTGTCGTCGATCGGCACGGTCGACGAGCTGACCGCCGGCTCGTCGCTCGTCACCACGGTGGCCGCGCACGTCGCCGAGCGCGACGACCGCGAGGACGCCGTCGTCGACCTCTACCTCTCCTGGCCCGACCAGCCGGAGACCGCCGACGAGGCGAGCGCCGCGCTGCGGGCCCGCCTGGCCGAGCTGCCGCTGGCCCACGACGTACGCCGCGTCTGCGTGGCCGTCTGCTCCGGCGGCGGCGACCGCAACGTCGGCTACTACGCCTTCCGCCCCACCGCCGACGGCTCCGTGGTCGAGGACGACCTGACCCGCGGCGTGCACCCGATGGTCGGACGCCGCCTCGACCTGTGGCGGCTGCGCAACTTCGACATCACCCGCGTCGACGCGCCCGAGGACGTGCTGCTCTACGACTGCGTCGCCCGCGAGAACCCCTCCGACCGGCGCCTGGTGGCGCTGGCGCAGGTGCGGCAGATGTCCGTGGTCCGCGACGACCAGGGCACCATCACCTCGCTGCCGCACGCCGAGCGTGCGGTGGAGAACTGCCTCGAGGCAATCCGCCGCGAGCGGGTGGCTCGAGGCTCGGCCGGCGCCAAGCTCGACATGAACCACGTGTGGGTCACCGTGTGGCCCGTCGTCGACCTCGACCTCGACGCGCTCGACGCGCTCGGCACCAAGATCAGCCCGCTGACCGACGGCGCCGGCGTCGAGGAGGTCCTCGCCCAGGGCCGCCTGGCCAACCCCGCCGGCGAGCCGGTGCCCGTGGCGGTGCGCTTCAGCGCCCAGCCCGGCTCCGGGGTCTCCTCGAGCGTGGAGGAGCCGCCGACCGAGCTGCTCAAGCCGCTCGACGACTACGCCTCCAAGGTGGTCCGGTCGCGTCGCCGCGGCCTGGTCTACCCCTACGAGCTCAGCGGCGTGCTCGCCGGTCCGGGTGGCTCGCTGGTCGAGCACGACCTCGACGACACCGGCCGGCTCGTCCCGGTCGACCGGCCCTTCGTCCTCAACAAGGCCGGCATCCTGGCCGCCGTCGTCTCCACGCCGACGCCGCTCTACCCCGAGGGCGTCACCCGCGTCGTGCTCTGCGGCGACCCGACCAAGTCGCTGGGCTCGGTCGCCGAGCAGGAGTGCCTGCGCGTCATCGCCGCGCTCGACCTGGCCGAGCAGATGCAGGTGCCGGTCGAGTGGTTCGCGCTCTCCGCGGGC
>JBQGFI010000416.1:0-7147 GCA_052040065.1 Marmoricola sp. | reverse complement strand
GACCCAGGCGGCCAGCTCCTCGCCGTAGCGCTCGTCCGGGACGCCGATCACCTGCACGTCCTCGACGTCGGGGTGGGTGTAGAGGAACTCCTCGATCTCGCGGGGGTAGATGTTCTCCCAGCCCCGGATGACCATGTCCTTGATCCGGCCGACGATGTTGCAGTAGCCGTCCTCGCGCATCTCGGCGAGGTCGCCGGTGTGCATCCAGCCGTCGGCGTCGACCGCCTCGGCCGTCTTGTCGGGGTCGTCCCAGTAGCCGAGCATCACCGAGTAGCCGCGGGTGCACAGCTCGCCGGGGGTGCCGCGCGGCCCCCGCTCGCCCGGGGGCGGGGCGCCCACCTGGACCTCGACGTGCGGGTGCACCCGCCCGATGGTCGCCGTACGCCGCTCCAGGTCGTCGTCGGCGCGGGTCTGGCAGGAGACCGGGGAGGTCTCGGTCATGCCGTAGGCGATGGCGACCTCGGCCATGTGCATGTCCTCCACGCAGCGCTTCATGACCTCCACCGGGCAGATGGAGCCCGCCATCACGCCGGTGCGCAGGGTGGAGAGGTCGTGCTCGGCGAAGGTCGGGTGGTGCTGCATCGCGATGAACATCGTGGGCACGCCGTACAGCCCGGTGCAGCGCTCCTCGGCCACGCAGCGCAGCGTGGTCTCGGGGTCGAAGCCGGGCGCCGGGATGACCATCGTCGCGCCGTGGGAGATGCAGCCCAGGTTGCCCATGACCATGCCGAAGCAGTGGTAGAAGGGCACCGGGATGCAGAGCCGGTCCTCCTCGGTGAAGCGGATCAGCTCGGTGGTGAAGAAGCCGTTGTGGAGGATGTTGCGGTGGCTCAGGGTCGCGCCCTTGGGGTAGCCCGTGGTGCCGCTGGTGTACTGGATGTTGATCGGGTCGAGCGGCGAGAGCTCGTCCTCCAGCAGGTCCGCGAGCGTGACGCCGGGGTCGGAGACGGTGGCCGCCGCCCACTCCTCGCTGCCGAGGTAGAGCACCTGCTCCACCGGGGTGTCGCCGACCACCTCCCCGACCATCGCGCGGTAGTCGCTGGTCTTGAAGCGCTCGGCCGAGACCAGCAGCCGCACCCCCGACTGGTTCAGCGCGTAGGAGAGCTCGTGGGTGCGGTACGCCGGGTTGATGTTGACCAGGATCGCCCCGATCTTGGCCGTCGCCACCTGCACCAGCGTCCACTCCGCGCAGTTGGGCGCCCAGATGCCGACCCGGTCGCCCTTGCCGATGCCCGCCCGGCGCAGCCCGATCGCCAGCGCGTCGACGTCGCGGTCGAGCTCGGCCCAGGTCCAGCGGCGTCCGGTGGCGTACTCGACCAGCGCCTCGCGGTCGGGGTGGCGGGCCACGGTGGCCTCGAAGGTCTCGCCGATCGTGCCCTCGAGCAGCGGCGGGTCGGTCTCTCCAGCGGCGTAGGACTCCATGTCCGGACCCTAGGAGGCTCGATCACCGCGCGCCAGGAGCGCGCGCGACCTCCGTCAGCGACGCACGACGAGCAGCGCCCCGGGCGCGACGTCGTACGACGGCCACGCCTCGCCGCCCACCGACAGGCTCACGGTGGTCGGGGCGTCGGCGGCGTTGCGCAGCAGCACGCCCACGGTGCCGTCGGGTGCCTCGAAGGCGACCTGGTCGATGCCGTCGCCGTCGACGCGCGAGCCGACCACGCGCGACCCCTTCGGCGCGGCCCGGTCGAGCATCGTCAGCACCGTGAGCTCGGGCCCGGGGGCGACCTGCTCGCCGTCGACGGTGAGGAGCCCGCGGCAGTCGGCGCAGCCCTGCCGCGACCGGTCGTCGCGCGGGCCGTGGTCGGGGTCGAGGGCGAGGTTCCACATCATCAGCCCGGTCGAGCCGGCGCGGACGCCGTCGACGACGAGGTGGCGCAGGTCCCAGGCGAAGGTCTCGTCCCACGGACCCGTGGTGCCGGTGCACTCGGTGAGGATGCTCGGCACGGGGAGCGGCTCGACCTCGGCGGGGTCGCCCTCGTAGCAGTGGAAGGCGGCACCCTCGAAGGAGCCGAAGGGCGAGGCGCTGAGGACCTGGTCGACGTAGTCGCGGTCGCCCCAGTTGTCGTCGCCCGCCCAGAGCTCGACGTCGGCGGGGAGGTCCTCCACCAAGAGGTCGCCGAGCTCGGCCTGCTGGTCGGGCGTCATCGTCATCGAGGCGTAGTCGTGGCTGACCGTCGGCTCGTTGCCCAGCGTCACGGCCGCGACCGGCACGCCGGCGGAGACGAGCTCCTCGACCTGCGAGGCGAGCATCGCGGCGTAGTCGTCGAGGACGTCGTCGCGCAGCGCACCGCCGCGCAGCGAGTCGCTCGTCTTCATCGCCGACGGCGCCGACCACGGCGTCACGACGACCTGGAGGTCGGGCCGCTGCTCGACCAGCTGCCGCACCACCTCGACGGCGGCCTCGGCCCGGGGGTGGGGGGTGGCGCGCTCGCCGTCCCAGCCCCAGGTCCAGTCCTCGGTGGAGAAGTCGGTGGAGGTGAGCGGGAGCCGCACCCAGGAGACCGGGCCGAGCAGCTCGCCCCAGGTCTCCTGCGGAGCCTGCTGCAGCAGCTCGACCGAGGCGTCGGTCAGCGCACCGCCCACCCCGCGCCACTCCTGCTCCTGGGCGTCCGGGTCGACCCTGACGCGGACGCCCTCCCCGGACGCCTGCTCGGCCTCGACGATCTCGCCGGCCCCGTCGGGCGTCGCCGTCCAGGCGCCGGTGGTCGGCACGGCGGGCCCGGATGCCTGCTCGGTGGGCCGCGGGTCGTCGGCCGCACCGTCCTCGGACGCGGGCGCCAGCAGCCGCCAGGGCTGCGTGAGCAGCACGACCGAGACCGCGACGACCGCCGCGACGACCGCCCACCAGCTGCGCTTCATGTGTCCACCACCAGACCCTTCCGAGACTGGGACGCGACCGCCCCCGGCCGGGTTCCCGGACGCGTACGCCGCCTCCCCCGATGATCGCACCCCGCGCCGGGGTACGTCGCCCCGCCGACCAGCACGGCGCGTCACGGTGAACGCGGTGCGCGGCTGCGGCGTACCCCCTGGTGCAGCAGCACCGCTGCACTCCCGAGGAGAGGTCCTGCCATGTCCCGCACCCGTACCGCCGTCGTCGCCGGCGCGCTCAGCGCCGCGCTCGCCGTCCCCTTCCTGCCCGCCGGCTCGTCGGCCGCCACCGCGACGAGCTGGTCACCCTCGAAGCACGGCAAGGTCGCGGTGGGGCTCGTCGACGGCGACACCCTGGTCCGCTTCAGCACCAACCGGCCCGACAAGGTCCGGGTGCTCGGCAGGATCTCCGGCCTGCAGGGCGACACGACGCTGGTCGGGATCGACTACCGGGTGCAGAACCACCGGCTCTACGCCGTCGGCGACGCGGGCGGCGTCTACACCCTCAAGGGCAGCGGTGCCGCGCGCAAGGTCAGCCAGCTGACCGTCCCGCTCGAGGGCAGCCAGCACGGGGTCGACTTCAACCCCGCCGCCGACCGGCTCCGCGTGGTCAGCGACACCGGGCAGAACCTGCGCCACGACGTCAACCCCGGCGGCGCCACCATCGCCGACACGACGCTGACCTACCCGCCGGCCCCGGCCGCGGCCGCGGGCGTCACCGCGGCGGCGTACACCAACAACGACCTCGACGCCGACACCGGCACCTCGCTCTTCGTCATCGACACCGCGCTCGACCAGGTGGCGCTGCAGTCGCCGGCCAACAACGGCACCCTGGCCGCGACCGGCAAGCTCGGCGTCGCCGCCGGGGCCGACGCCGGCTTCGACATCGACCGCCGCAACCACGGCTGGGCCTCGCTGCAGATCGGCGGCCGGCAGCAGCTCGTCTCGGTCGACCTGCTCACCGGCGACGTCGCCCGCCGCGGCGCCTTCCCGAAGCGGCTGCCCGTCAGCGACCTGGCGTTCCCGACCCGCTGACCCGGCGCAGGTACGCCGCCACACGCTCGTCGTCCCACCCGCGCGACTCGCGCAGGCCGGCGGCGAGCGTGTCGGCGTACGCCGGTGCGGGCGGGTGGTGCGGCACCGCGTCGATGCCGTCCGGCGCGGTGAAGACGAGCATCGGGTGGCCGTCGAGCCGGCCGACCTCCACCAGCGTCTCGTAGCGTCCCGGGCCGACCTCGTGGCGACCGTCGAACCCGTTGAGGAGCACCTGCTCGACGGGGTCGCCGGGCGCGGGCTCGCGGTACATCTCCTGGGCCGCGATGTCGGCGAACTGCTCGACCGTCACCAGGTAGGCGCGGGCGTGGGTCGGGCCGCGGTCGAGCGCCTCGTGGTCGTAGAAGGCCACGCCCCCGCCCCACTGGGGCGACTCACCCGCGAAGTAGAGCCCGCCCGGGAGGTCGACCGCGACCTCCCGGCTCGGGGGCGTCCGGTCGCGGGCTCCGGGGTTGCGTCGCCTGCCCCCGACCGGGGTGCCGCCCTCGAGGTAGCTCAGCAGGCGCTGCCGGGAGAGGTTGGAGCCGTAGCTGACGTACCAGACGTGGGTGCTCATCTCGGGGGTCGACGCTAGCGTCGAGCCATGTCACAGGCCGACGCGCCCCGCGTGCACGTGGAGACGGCCGCGCAGTGGCGCGCCTGGCTCGCCGACCACCACGCGGCCGGCGACGGCTGCTGGGTGGTGTGGTGGAAGCGGTCGACCGGCCGCCCCGCGCCCGACTACGAGGACCTCGTCTGCGAGGCGCTCACGGTCGGCTGGATCGACGCGACCGCCAAGGCGCTCGACGAGGAGCGCACCTCGCTGTGGTTCTCGCCGCGACGCCCCGGCAGCGGGTGGTCCCGGCCCAACAAGCGGCGTCTCGAGCGGCTCCTCGCCGAGGGCCGGATGCTGCCCGCGGGACTCGCGGCCGTCGAGCGCGCCCGCGCCGACGGCAGCTGGACCCTGCTCGACGACGTCGAGGACCTCGTCGTCCCCGACGACCTGGCCGCGGCGCTCGACGCGGTCGGCGCCCGGCCCACGTGGGACGCGCTCTCCCCCAGCGCCCGCAAGGAGGCCCTCACCTGGCTGGTGACCGCCAAGCGCGCCGCGACCCGGGAGACGAGGGTCTCCCGGGTCGCGGAGCGCACGGCCGAGGGCTCACGACCGCGTCCCTGACGCAGCCGCCCTGCCCTCACACCGGCGTCTTTCGGTGATGTGGCCCTCGCGGGTCGGCGTGTCGCGGCCTCGTGGCCCCGACAGGCCCCCGCCGGTCCGGCCGGTCTCAGCCGTGCGCGCCGTCCACCACGCGGTCGTGGCGCAGCGAGGTGTTGCGGGTCTCCTTGACCGCGAGCACCGCGATGATCGTCAGCACCGAGGTCACGACGATGTACCAGCCGACGGCCGCGGTGTTGGGGTCGGTGGTGTCGTTGCCGAGCAGTCGCAGCGCGACCAGGGGGGCGATGGCGCCGGCGAGGATCGAGGCCAGCTGGTAGCCCACCGAGGCGCCGGTGTAGCGCACCGAGGTGCCGAAGAGCTCGGAGAAGAAGGCCGCCTGCGGGCCGTACATCAGCGCGTGCAGCATCAGGCCCACCACGACGGCGAGCGTGAGCGACCCGGCGGTGCCCCGCTCGACCAGCGGGAAGAAGGCGAAGGTCCAGGCGCCGACGCCGACCGCACCGGCGATGTAGAGCGGCTTGCGGCCGATCTTGTCGGAGAGCAGCGAGACCAGCGGGATCCACACGAAGTGCACGGCGGAGCCGATCAGCAGCGCCTGCAGGATCGGGCCGCGCCCCTGGCCGTCGTAGGTCGTCACGTAGGTGATCACGATGATGGTGAAGATGTAGTACGAGGTGTTCTCCGCCAGGCGCATGCCCATGGCGCAGAAGACCTCCTTGGGGTAGCGCCGGAAGACCTCGATGATCGGGATGTGGTTCTTCTCGTCCTTCTTGGCCGCGATCTCGGCCTGGGCCTCCTTGAAGACCGGGGAGTCCTCGATGGAGAGCCGGATGTAGAGGCCGATCAGCACCAGCACGGCCGAGAGCAGGAAGGGGATCCGCCAGCCCCAGGCCTGGAAGGTCTCCTCGCTCTGCACCAGGGCGAGCACCCAGAGCACGGCGGTGGCGAGCAGGTTGCCCAGCGCCACGCCGGCCTGCGGCCAGGAGCTCCAGAAGCCGCGGCGGGCGTCGTCGCCGTGCTCGGCGACCATCAGCACCGCGCCGCCCCACTCGCCGCCGACCGCGAAGCCCTGCAGCAGCCGGCACACGAGCAGCAGGATCGGCGCCGCGACGCCGATGGTGGCGTAGGTCGGCAGCAGCCCGATCGCGAAGGTCGCCGCACCCATCAGCATCAGCGAGGTGACCAGCATCTTCTTGCGACCGAGACGGTCGCCGAAGTGGCCGAAGACCACGCCGCCCAGCGGGCGGGCCACGAAGCCCAGGGCATAGGTGCCGAAGGCCAGCAGGGTCGCCGTGACCGGGTCGCCCTCGGGGAAGAACAGCGCGCCGAAGACGAGCGCGGCGGCGGAGCCGTAGAGGAAGAAGTCGTACCACTCGACGGCGGTGCCGATCAGGCTGGCGAAGACGACCTTGACGATGTGGGGCTTGTCCTCGCCCTGCTGCGAGGGCGGCCGTTGCTCGGCGGTGGTGGACATGGTGCTTCTCCTTCGTGGGCGTTGGTGCGTGGGTCGGGTGGTCAGGCGGCGGTCCAGCCACCGTCGAGGCGGTAGCTGGAGCCGGTGAGCGAGTCGGTGCCGGGGCCGCAGAGGAAGGCCACGACACCGGCCACCTCCGCGGGCTCGACGAGGCGCTTGACGGGCTGCCGTGCCAGGAGGACCTGGTCGAGCACCTCGTCCTCGCTGATGCCGTGGCTGCGGGCCTGGTCGGCGACCTGGCCCTCCACGAGCGGGGTGCGGACGTAGCCGGGGGCGACGGTGGTGCTCGTGACGCCGGTGCCGGCGGCCTCGAGCGCGATCACCTTGCTGAGGCCCTCCAGGCCGTGCTTGGCGCTGACGTAGGCCGCCTTGTACGCCGAGGCGCGGTGGCCGTGCACCGAGCTGACGTGCACCAGGCGGCCCCAGCCGCGCTCGTACATGCCCGGAAGCAGCTCGCGGGCGAGCAGGAAGGGCGCCTGCAGCATCACCCGGTGGATCAGCGCGAAGCGCTCGGGGTCGAAGTCCTGCACCGGCGCGACGTGCTGCAGCCCGGCGTTGTTGACCAGGACGTCGACGCCCCGCTCGGCCAGGCC
>JBQGFI010000415.1:0-3289 GCA_052040065.1 Marmoricola sp. | reverse complement strand
GACGATCGAGGTCCCCCGCGACACCGGACCGGCCTCGCCGCGCGCGACCTGGAAGATCGACGGCACGCTCCAGATCTCCACCTCCGACGCCGTGTACCCGCCGCAGGCCTGAGCCGTGACCCAGGTTGCGGCACGCCACCGCCACGAGACCAGGGTCGTGGCCGACCTGCGGGTCTCGGTGCAGCCGGAGGGCCGGGAGCCGGTCGAGCTGTCGCTGACCGGCGCCGGCTCGCGGCTCACGCTGCAGGTCGACGACCCGAGCGCCTTCGCCGGGCAGCGTGACGCGGTCGGGGTGCGCGACATCGCCGACATGCTCGCGCGCTGGGGCCTCGTGGTCGACGTCGTCGACGAGCGGGGCCGCCGTCTGCTGAGCGTCGGCGACGTGCGCGCCCCGTGGTGGCAGCGCCCGGTGACGCGCACGCGGCACCTGCGGGTCGCCGCCTCGCGCGGCGTGCTCGCGGCCCTGCGCGGACGGGCCCGGCCCTCGCAGCAGCTGCTGCCGAGCGGCGGGGTGGGGGTGCCGCCGACGCCGCTGCCGATCGCGCCGACCTTCCTGCGCCGGCAGGTACGCCGCATCGCCTCCACCGACACCTCCTACGGCGGCGGCTCGCCCCGGCTGGTCGTGCTGCCCGCGGACGGGATCTGGCGACCGGAGCTGCCGACCTACTGGCTGCAGTCGGCGACGACCACCATCGGCTCCGACGCGTCGTGCGACGTGGTGCTCCCCGGGCTGGCGCCGGTGCACGCCGAGGTCCGGGTCGACGCCGGTGACGAGTACGTGCTCGTCGCCCGCGACCGGCGTACCTCGGTGCACGGCCAGCGCGTCACCGAGGGGGTGCTGCGCACCTCGGCCCGGATCCAGCTGGCGGACACGGTCCTGACCTTCGTCCGCGAGGAGTTCGCCGACCACGGCCGGCCCCACGGCGGCCGCGTGGGTGGCGAGCTCGGACGCCAGCGCCCGCAGCACGGCTGAGCACCCCTCGAGCTCGGCCCCCGAGGTCGGTCCCGACGTCCCGGGCGCCGGGGCCACGGCCCGCGTCCGGGTCAGAGCAGCGTGGTGGAGGCGCCGAGGGCCAGGCCGACTCCGGCGCAGGCGGCCAGGGTGCGCAGCGGCGACCAGCCACGGACGAGCAGCAGCACCGCGGCCACCGCGGTCACGCCGACGGCGACCGGGTCGAGGGTGGCCAGCCGCGGCAGCTCGACCGAGAGCACGCCGGCCTCGGCGCGGAAGGACCGGTCGAAGAGCGTGTGCACGGCGAAGTAGTAGCCCAGGCTCGCGATGACGCCGACCACGGCGGCGGTCACGCCGGCCAGGGCGCTCGCGAGCAGCGCGTTGCCGCGCAGCCGCTCGACGTACGGCGCTCCGAGGAAGATGAAGACGAAGCTCGGCACGAAGGTCACCCAGGTGACGAGCACCGACGCAAGCACCCCGGCGACCCAGGGGTCGAGCTGCCCGGGGTCGCGGTAGGCGCCGAGGAACGCCACGAACTGCACGACCATCACCAGCGGGCCGGGCGTCGACTCGGCCAGGGCGAGCCCCCGGACCATCTCGCCCGGGGCCAGCCAGCCGTAGACCTCGACGGCACGCTGAGCGACGAAGGCTAGCACCGCGTAGGCGCCGCCGAAGGTGACCAGGGCGGTGCCGGTGAAGAAGGTCGCCTGGTCGACCAGCACGCTCCCACCCCCCAGCAGCAGGGCGACCAGCCCGACCGGGACCCCCCAGGCGAGCGCCCCGATCCCGAGCACCACCGCCGCGTGGCGAGCCGTCGGTGGCGCGGTGTGCACGGCGTCGTCGTCGACCAGCGCACCCGCGGTCTCCGCCCCCGGCTCCTGCGGCCGCGGCGTGAAGCCGGGGCGGAGCCGGCCGACCACCGCGCCCACGACGGCCGCGACGAGGATGACCAGCGGGAAGGGCACGGCGAGGAGCGTGAGCGCCACGAAGGCCGCCACCGCCAGCCAGCGCATGGAGGCGTGGGTCAGGGCGCGCGAGCCCAGGCGGAGCAGGGCGGAGCACACGATCACCAGCACCGCGGGTGCGATCCCCGCGAAGAGCGCCGTGACGACACCGCTCTCGCCGTACGCGACGTACGCCGCCGAGAGGGCCAGCAGCGCGACGAAGCCCGGCAGCACGAAGAGCCCACCGGCCACCAGGCCGCCGCGCACGCCGTTGAGCAGCCACCCGACGTACGTCGCCAGCTGCTGCGCCTCGGGCCCGGGCAGCAGCGTGCAGTAGGAGAGTGCGTGCAGGAAGCGGCGGTGGCTGATCCAGCCCCGCTGCTCCACCAGCTCGCGCTCCATCACCGCGATCTGCCCGGCCGGACCCCCGAAGGTCTGCAGCGAGATCGCCAGCCACGCGCGCACGGCTTGCCCGAAGGGCACGACGTCGGTGGTCACGGCCTAAGTGGACCACGCCACGGGACTTTCGCCGCGCGGGGTCTCACGCCTCCGGGGAGAGCCCGGCGAGGCGCCGCAGCAGCGCCAGTCCGGCGGGGCCGCCCGGCCAGTGCCGCTCGAGCGCCTCCGGTCCGGCCCGGCGCACCACCGACCGGAGGGTCAGGGCGAGCACGACGACGTCGTCGGCGTAGCCGACCACCGGCACGAAGTCCGGCACCAGGTCGACCGGGAGCAGCAGGTAGCCGAGCAGGCACCACAGCCGCCAGCGGACGCCGCGCGGGAGGTCGGCGTCGGCGGCCAGCCGGCGGACCAGGCGCACCACGTCGGGTCCGAGGCGCAGCACGTCACCCGGCGACACGTCCCGAGGTGACCTGCGGGCGGCCACGAGCAGACCTCCCACCAGCAGCAGCCACACGACGACGACCGCGACGACCGCCGAGCCGGCCACCGCCCACCACGACCAGCCGCCCGGGTCGCTCACCCGGCTCTCGACGCGGCGTCGACCTCCTGCACGTCCTCATCCTGCTCGATCGCGGCCGGACGACGCCCGCGGGCGTCCCAGCGCAGGGTCACGGCCGCCAGCACCGCGGCGAGCACCGAGCTGAGGAGCACCGCGACCTTGGCCAGGTCGACGGTGGCGCTGTCGGCGTAGGACAGCTCGCCGATCAGCAGCGAGACGGTGAACCCGATCGCGGCCAGCAGCGCCACCGGCACCAGGTCGCGCAGCGTGATGCCGCCCTGCAGCGTCAGGCCGGGCAGCCGGGTCGCCAGCGCGGCGCCGCCCAGGATGCCCAGCAGCTTGCCGCCGAGGAGCCCGGCGACGACGGCGAGGAGCAGCGGCTCGCCCAGCAGGGCGAGGCCGCCCCCCTCGCCCACGACGGTCACGCCGGCGGCG
>JBQGFI010000414.1:0-4952 GCA_052040065.1 Marmoricola sp. | reverse complement strand
GACGGCTCGGTCTACGAGTCCGACGAGCCGGTGTGGGACGAGGGTCGGGTGCAGCGGGCGCGCTGAGCACGCCTAGCGTGGCGCGCGTGGTACGAGCAGCCGAACGGGTCCCGGCGCCGCTGCTGGTGCTGGCGGGCGTCTTCTCGGTCCAGTTCGGCGGCGCGCTCGCGGCGACCCTGATCCCCGAGGTCGGCGCCGGGGGAGCGGTGCTGCTGCGCATCGGCTTCGCGGCGCTGGTGATCGTGCCGCTGGTGCGGCCGCGGCTGCGCGGCCACTCCCGCCGGGCCTGGGCGACGGCCATCGCCTTCGGCGTCGCGCTCGGGCTGATGAACTGGACCTTCTACAGCTCGCTGGTGCACCTGCCCCTCGGGGTCGCGGTGACCGTGGAGTTCTGCGGGCCGCTGGTGCTGGCCGCGGTGCTCTCGCGCAAGGCCCGCGACTTCCTCGCGGTGGGCGCCGCGGCGGTCGGGGTGGTGCTGGTCTCCGAGGCGTTCACGGTGCCGCTCTCCGAGCTGAGCTGGACCGGGCTGCTCCTCGCGGCGACGGCCGGCGCGCTCTGGGCGGCGTACATCGTGCTCAGCGGTCGCACCGGCGTGGAGTTCCCCGGTCTCGAGGGGCTCGCCCTCGCGCTCGTGGTCTCCTCCGTCGTGGTGCTGCCGGCCGGGCTGCCGGGGGTGGGCAGCTGGACCTGGGAGCACGTCGCGACGGGGCTCGGGCTGGCGGTGCTCTCCTCGCTGCTGCCCTACTCGCTGGAGCTCCTCGCACTGCGGCGGCTGGCCACCGCGGTCTTCGGCATCCTGCTCTCCCTGGAGCCCGCCGTCGCCGCTGTCGCCGGGCTGCTCGTGCTCGGCCAGGTGCTCCACCCGACGCAGCTGGTCGGGATGGCCCTGGTGGTCCTGGCGAGTGCGCTGGTGCTGGGCACGCGGCGCGACCGGGGCGGGCCCGGGGAGTCCGAGGAGCCCGGCCTGCTCGGCGCCGCGTGAGCGTTGCGTGAGCGTTGCCGGGGGTGGTGCCGTGTGTCACAGTTCACACCCTGACGGCGTCACTGTCAGCGTCGTGCCCCGCCGAGGAGACCTCGTGACCACACCGACCACGCACCACGTCCCCGCGCAGCACGTCCCGGTCGACGACCTGCCGACGCCGCGCTACCTCGACGAGCGGCTGGCCCACTGGGCGCGCACCACGCCCGACGCCGACGCGATGACCTACCTGGGGCGCACCTGGACGTGGGCCCAGATGGACGAGCGCGTACGCCGCCTCGCCGGGGCGCTCGCGTCGATGGGCGTGGGCCGTGGCGACGTGGTCTCCTTCCTCGACAAGAACCACCCGGCCTGCGTCGAGCTGACCTTCGCCGCCGCCTCGCTGGGCGCGGCCAACGCGATCATCAACTTCCGGCTCGCGGGCGACGAGATCGACTACGCCGTCAACGACTCCGGCGCCAAGGTGCTCCTGGTGGGCAGCGAGCTGCTCCCCACCATCTCGGCGATCCGCGACAAGCTCGTGGCCGTCGAGGAGGTCATCGAGCTGACCCCCGACGGCGCCGAGGGCGACCAGTACGAGGCGCTGCTCGCCCGCGCCACCCCGCTCGGGCGCGACCCCGAGGTCCGCCCCGACGACACCTGCCTGGTGATGTACTCCTCGGGCACCACCGGCCGTCCCAAGGGCGTCATGCTCAGCCAGGCCAACATGATCTGCCACACCGTGGCGGCCCACGACGGCTGGGGCTTCGACCCCGGCGACAAGAACATGGTCTCGATGCCGCTCTTCCACGTCGGCGGCTCGTCGTACGTGCTCTTCGGCGTCCACGACGGCGTCCCCAGCGTCATGACCCGCGACCCCGACGGCGCCTCCCTGGCCGGCGCGATCATGCAGGGCGCCAACCGCACCTTCCTGGTGCCGGCCGTGCTCGCGCAGGTGCTGCAGTCGGGCGACGACGCGATCCGGCTCTTCGGGCGGCTGAAGACCTACTGCTACGGCGCCGCCCCGATGCCGCTGCCGCTGCTGCGGGCCGCGATCGACGCCTGGCCCGACACCGACTTCATCCAGGTCTACGGCCTCACCGAGGTGGCCGGCGTGATCACCCACCTGATGCCCGAGGCCCACCGCGACCCCGAGCACCCGGAGCGGCTCGTCAGTGCCGGCCAGCCGATCCCCGGCGTCGAGGTGCGCGTGGTCGACCCGGCGACGCTCGAGGACCTGCCGGTGGGGGAGCACGGCGAGCTGTGGTTCCGCACCCAGCAGCTGATGCAGGGCTACCTCGGCAAGCCCGAGGCCACGGCCGAGGTGATCACCGACGACGGCTGGTTCCGCACCGGCGACATGGGCAAGGTCGACGCCGACGGCTACGTCTACGTCGAGGACCGGCTCAAGGACATGATCATCTCCGGCGGGGAGAACATCTACAGCCCCGAGATCGAGCGGGTGCTGGCCGAGCACCCGGCGGTCATGGAGGTCGCCATCATCGGCGTGCCCGACGATCGCTGGGGCGAGACCGTCAAGGCGGTGGTCTCGCTGCACCCGGGCCAGAGCGCCACCGAGGCCGAGCTGATCGACTTCTGCCGCGAGCACCTCGCGAAGTTCAAGTGCCCCACCTCGGTGGAGTGTGTCTCGGCGCTGCCACGCAACCCCACCGGCAAGATCCTCAAGCGCGACCTGCGGGCGCCGTACTGGCAGGACGCCGACCGCCGGGTCTAGGGCGTTGGCTCCTGCGCGAGCGCCTGGGACTCCGCGTCGGTGAAGAGTCGCGAGCGGATCAGGAAGCGCATGCCGGTGGGGCCCTCGATCGAGAAGCCCGCGCCCCGTCCGGCCACGACGTCGATGGTGAGGTGGGTGTGCGACCAGTAGGCGAACTGCTCGCGGCTGATCCACACCGGCACGATCCCCTCGGGGTCGACCTCGCTCGCGCCGAGGTCGAGGTCGCCGAGGTGCACGTCGGAGGGGCCGGTCTGGAAGAAGCCCTGGGTGAAGCACATCGGGGCCGAGCCGTCGCAGCAGCCGCCGGACTGGTGGAACATCAGCGGCTTGCCGTGCTCGGCCCGGAGGCCGCGGAGCAGCTCCGCGGCCTCCGGGGTGAGCGCCACGCGAGACACGGTCATCGGCTCAGAAGAAGCCGAGCTTGTTCTCGGCGTAGCTGACCAGGAGGTTCTTGGTCTGCTGGTAGTGGTCGAGCATCATCGCGTGGTTCTCGCGCCCGATGCCCGAGGACTTGTAGCCGCCGAAGGCCGCGTGGGCGGGGTAGGCGTGGTAGCAGTTGGTCCACACCCGGCCGGCCTGGATCTCCCGCCCTGCGCGGTACGCCGTGTTGGCGTCGCGTGACCACACGCCGGCGCCGAGGCCGTAGAGCGTGTCGTTGGCGATCGACATGGCGTCGGCGTAGTCGTCGAAGCCGGTGACCGAGACGACGGGGCCGAAGATCTCCTCCTGGAAGATCCGCATCTTGTTGGTGCCCTGGAAGATCGTCGGCGCGACGTAGTAGCCGCCGGAGAGGTCGCCCCCGAGGTCGACCCGCTCGCCGCCGGTGATGACGCGGGCGCCCTCGGCCACGCCGATCTCGATGTAGGACAGGATCTTCTCGAGCTGGTCGTTGCTGGCCTGCGCGCCGATCATGGTGTCGGTGTCGAGCGGGTTGCCCTGCACCACGGCCTTCGTGCGCTCCGTCGCCGCGGGCAGGAACTGCTCGAGGATCGAGTTCTGGATCAGCGCGCGGCTCGGGCAGGTGCAGACCTCGCCCTGGTTGAGGGCGAACATCGTGAAGCCCTCGAGGGCCTTGTCGTAGAAGGCGTCGTCGTGCGCCGCGACGTCCTCGAAGAAGATGTTGGGGCTCTTGCCGCCCAGCTCCAGCGTGACCGGGATCAGGTTCTGGCTGGCCATCTGCATGATGAGCCGGCCGGTGGTGGTCTCGCCGGTGAAGGCGATCTTGCGGATGCGGCTCGACGAGGCGAGCGGGGCGCCGGCCTCGGTGCCGAAGCCGTTGACGACGTTGACGACACCGGGGGGCAGCAGGTCGGCGATCAGCTCCATCAGCAGCATGATCGAGGCGGGCGTCTGCTCGGCAGGCTTGATCACCACGGCGTTGCCCGCGGCCAGTGCGGGGGCGAGCTTCCAGACCGCCATCAGCAGCGGGAAGTTCCACGGGATGATCTGGCCCACGACGCCGAGCGGCTCGTGGAAGTGGTAGGCCACGGTGTCGTCGTCGATCTGGGAGAGCGAGCCCTCCTGGGCGCGGATGGCGCCGGCGAAGTAGCGGAAGTGGTCGACGGCCAGCGGGAGGTCGGCCGCGAGTGTCTCGCGCACCGGCGTGCCGTTGTCCCAGGTCTCGCCCACGGCGAGGAGCTCGAGGTTGGCCTCCATCCGGTCGGCGATCCGGTTGAGGATGACGGCGCGCTCGGCGACCGAGGTCCGTCCCCAGGCCGGGGCGGCGGCGTGCGCGGCGTCAAGCGCGGCCTCGATGTCCTCGGCGGTGCCGCGGGCGATCTCGGTGAAGACCTTGCCGTTGACCGGCGAGACGTTCTCGAAGTACTGACCCTTCACCGGGGCGACGTACTCGCCGCCGATCCAGTGGTCGTAGCGGGGCTTATAGGTGACGACCGATCCGTCGGTCCCCGGCTGTGCGTACACGGTCATGCGGGTGCTCCTCGTCGCTGTCGGACGCGGCGGGTGGGCCGCGCCTGGAAGGTCGTGTGACCGTAGGCACGGCGCCGTTGCAGCGACGTTGCAGCGCGACCGTCAGCGCAGCTCGAGGTCGAGCTCGGCGACCCGCTCGACCACCTGCCGCCGCCGGGGCGACGCCTCCGGCAGCACCTCGAGGGCGCGCTGCCAGACCGCGAGGTCGTCGCGGCCGTGCTCGGTGTCGGCGAAGCCGAGCAGCGCGTCCGGGTCGCCGGAGGTCAGCAGCGCTCGGCGGAGCTCGTGGTGCAGCCGGTCACGGAGGTCGACCACCCCGGGCGCGAGCG
>JBQGFI010000413.1:0-4156 GCA_052040065.1 Marmoricola sp. | reverse complement strand
CCTGCTGCACATCGGCGGCAAGATCGAGGTCAGCTCCAAGGTCCCGCTGCGCACCCGCGACGACCTCTCGATGGCGTACACGCCGGGCGTCGGGCGCGTCAGCAAGGCGCTCGCCGACAAGCCCGAGGACGTCCCGCGGCTGACGGTCAAGGGCAACAGCGTCGCCGTGGTGACCGACGGCTCCGCGGTCCTCGGCCTGGGCAACATCGGCCCCGGAGCGGCGCTCCCGGTGATGGAGGGCAAGGCCGCCCTCTTCAAGCGCTTCGCCGACATCGACGCCTGGCCGATCTGCCTCGACACCCAGGACACCGACCGCATCGTCGACGTCGTCGAGGCCATCGCCCCGGGCTTCGGCGGCATCAACCTCGAGGACATCGCCGCACCTCGCTGCTTCGAGATCGAGCGCCGGCTGCGCGAGCGCCTCGACATCCCCGTCTTCCACGACGACCAGCACGGCACCGCGATCGTGGTGCTCGCCGCGCTCACCAACGCCCTGCGCTGCGTCGACAAGAAGCTCGCCCACACCCGCATCGTCGTCGCGGGCGCCGGTGCGGCCGGCACCGCGATCGTCACGCTGCTGCTGGCGGCGGGCGCGACCGACGTCGTGGTGTGGGACCGGGAGGGCTGCCTCTCCGGCGACGACGAGTCGCTGCCCGAGGCCAAGCTCGAGCTGGCGCGGCGCACCAACCCCCGCAAGGTCACCGGCGACCTGCGCGACGGCCTGCAGGGCGCCGACGTCTTCATCGGCGTCAGCGCCCCCAACGTGCTGCACGCCGAGTGGATCACCGAGATGGCCGACCAGCCGATCGTCTTCGCGCTGGCCAACCCCGACCCCGAGATCGACCCCGCCGAGGCGATCCCGTACGCCGCCGTGGTCGCCAGCGGTCGCAGCGACTACCCCAACCAGATCAACAACGTGCTCGCCTTCCCGGGCGTCTTCCGCGGGCTGCTCGACGCACGCGCGTCCGACGTCACGACCGAGATGCTGATCCGCGCGGCCGACGCGATCGCGCACGTCGTGACCGACGAGGAGCTCAACGCCAGCTTCATCATGCCCAGCGTCTTCGACGCCCAGGTGCCCAAGGCGGTGGCGCGGGCGATCCGCGGCACCGACGCCTGAGGCGTCGCCCGCGGGGGTCAGCGGCAGAAGCCGTGCACCGCGACGACCTCGCGCGAGCCCTCGCCGAAGAGCTCCTCGAGGGCCTCGCCCACGAGCCGGGAGCCGGCGTAGGACGTGCGCACCCCGCCGCCGACCCGGTGGCTGACCACGGTGTGGCCCGGCAGCACGCCCCGCATGTCGGGGGGCGCCTCGCCCGACCAGCAGCCGTGCCGCTCGAGCAGCGCCGTCGCCCGCTGCTGGCGCCGCTGCTCGGAGGTGACGGGGGCCAGCGTGCCGCCCTGCTCGGCCCCGTCGAGCCGCAGGTCGCCGGCGCCCGAGCCCGTCCACGCGAGGCCGCCGACCACGACCACGCCCGCGCCGAGCGCGAAGGCGAGGGGCCGCACCAGCGCACGGGTCATCGCGGTGCGGAACCGTACCGAGGAGGTCACGTGAGTCACCATCGACGTCTCGGGTCCGACATCCAGGCGTTTCCCCCTCTTGTTCACATGCCGGGACCCGAGCCTGGGGCACCGCCCTGTCGGGCGGGGCGGCTAGGTTCGCCCGGGTGAGCTTCGTCCCGCTGTCCGGTCCGGCCGTCTGGGTGCCGCGCCAGCCGCCGCGGGAGAGCGAGGTCGAGTTCAGCGGCCGCGGCCGCCAGGTGCGGCTGCGGGTCGCGAGCGCCATCCCGGTGCTGACGCGGGCCGTGCGGGCCGACGACGCGCACCCCTCGGTGGGACTGCTCGGGGGCGCGACGCTGCTGGCGATGCAGCTGGTGGCGCGCGGCTCGGTGCGGCTCGACGACGACGCCGAGGCGTGGCGCGCCGGCCCCCTCAGCAGCGACGACGACGCCCGGGTGCGCGCGCTGGCCGTGGCCCGCGCCCACGAGGAGGTCCCGCCCGAGGAGGCGGAGGACCTGGTGCGCGAGCTGCTCGACGCCGTGGCCGACAGCATGCTCCGCTCACCGGGCGCGGTGGCCCAGCCGCGGCGCCAGGTCGTGCGGCACCGGCCGCCCGCCGAGGTCGCCCCCGAGCACGCCGACCTCCCCGAGCAGGTGCGTCTCGTGGTGCGCGTCGAGGCCCCCGAGGAGGTGCTCGTCGGGGGCGGGGTGGCGGTGGCGTTGCAGGCGCACGCCCTCGACGACGAGACCCACTTCGTCGACGTCGAGCGGCTCTGGGTCGACCCGCCCGACGTGCACCGCTTCCACCCGCGCGCCCGGGTCGCGGCCGGTGTGGCGCTGCGCGAGGCGGCCACCGCCTGGACGCCCCTCGACCGGCTGCAGCGGCAGCAGGTGCCCGACCGGATGGTGCTCGACGCCGACGAGCTGGCCGACCTGCTCGAGCACGGCGTGGAGGCCCTCGACGCCGTGGGCGTCGACGTGCTGTGGCCGCGCTCGCTGCGCGCCGAGCTGGTGCCGCAGGGGCGCGTCGAGGTGCGCCAGGGCACGCGCGAGACGCCGCTGCAGGACAGCCTGCTCGCCCCCGACGCGCTCTTCGGCTTCGACTGGCGGCTCGCCCTGCGCGACGCGTCGGGCGACCTGCCGCTGACCGACGAGGAGATGCACGCGCTCGCCGCGGCGACCACCCCGGTGGTGCGGCTGCGCGACCACTGGTGGGTCGTCGACCCCGCCGTCGCCCGGCGCGCCCGCAAGCGGGTGCGCGCGGGCCTCGACCAGCCCGAGCGCGAGGTGGGGGCCGGGACCGCGCTGCAGGCCGCGCTCACGGGCTCCCTCGAGGTCGACGGCGCCACGGTCGAGGTGCACCCCGGCGCCACCCTCGAGCGGGTCCGCGAGCGCATCGTCGACGCCGCGCAGGTGGCGCCGCTGGCCGACCCCCCGGGGCTGCGGGCGACGCTGCGCGACTACCAGCGCCGGGGCCTGACCTGGCTGGCCGAGCTCACCGGCGTCGGGGTGGGCGCGTGCCTGGCCGACGACATGGGGCTGGGCAAGACGGTCACGCTCATCGCGCTGCACCTGCACCGGCGCAGCCGCGGCCTGCTCGCCGGCCCGACGCTGGTGGTCTGCCCGGCGAGCCTGCTCGGCACCTGGGAGGGCGAGCTGCGGCGCTTCGCCCCCGACGTCGCCGTGCGCCGCTTCCACGGCGCCTCGCGCTCCCTCACCGGGCTCGACGACGGCTTCGTGCTCACCACCTACGGCACCATGCGCAGCGACGCCGCCGGCGCGGCCGCCCTGGCCGGGGTCGCGTGGGACCTGGTGGTCGCCGACGAGGCCCAGCACGTGAAGAACCCCCGCTCCGCCACCGCGCGCCACCTGCGGGCGCTGCGCTCCCGCTGCCGGGTCGCCCTCACCGGCACCCCCGTGGAGAACAACCTGGTCGACCTGTGGGCCATCCTCGACTGGGCCACCCCTGGCCTGCTCGGCTCGCGCGCCGCCTTCCGCAAGGCGTGGGCCGCCCCCATCGAGGCCGGGGTCGACCCGGCGGTGGCCCGGCGCTTCGCCCAGCTCGTGGGGCCCTTCCTGCTGCGCCGGCGCAAGTCCGACCCCGGCATCGCCCCCGAGCTGCCCGCCAAGACCGAGACCGACCACGTCGTGGGCCTGACCCAGGAGCAGGTGGTGCTCTACGAGACGCTGGTGCGCGAGTCGATGCGGCGCATCCGCGAGGCCGACGAGGAGACCCGCCGCGGCCTGGTGCTGGCGCTGCTCACCGGCCTGAAGCAGATCTGCAACCACCCCGCCCACTACCTGCGCCAGCCGAGCGGGCGGCTGCGCGGCCGCTCGGGCAAGCTCGAGCTCTTCGACGAGCTGCTCGCCACGGTGCTGGCCGACGACGGCCCCGACGGCAGCGCCATGCTCGTCTTCACCCAGTACGTCGAGATGGCGCGCCTGCTGGAGCGCCACCTCGCCGCGGCCGGTGGGCCCACGAGGCTGCTGCACGGCGGCACGCCCGGGCGCGAGCGCGCGCGCATGGTGCGCGACTTCCAGGCGGGCACGGTGCCCGTCTTCCTGCTCTCGCTGAAGGCCGGCGGCACCGGGCTCACGCTGACCCGGGCCGACCACGTCGTCCACCTCGACCGCTGGTGGAACCCCGCGGTGGAGGACCA
>JBQGFI010000412.1:0-11360 GCA_052040065.1 Marmoricola sp. | reverse complement strand
GGCTTGCCCGGCCCGGCGAGACTGGGGCGCATGAGCACGTCGTACGACGCCCCCCGACGCACCCGTCCCGGCCTCGGCCAGGGGCTGGTGGCCATGGGCGGGCTGCTGGTGGTGATGTGGGGCCTGGAGCTGGTCGACCAGGTCACCCGCAACTCCCTCGACCCGCTCGGCATCGAGCCGCGCAGCACCGCGAGCCTCGACAACTTCTTCTGGGCGCCGTGGCTCCACGGCAGCTTCGCCCACCTGGCCTCCAACTCGCTGCCCTTCCTGGTGCTCGGAGCCCTGGTGGTGATGGACGGCTGGCGGCGGTGGCTGGTCACCACGCTGCTGGTCGTGGTGACCTCGGGGGCGGCGGTGTGGTTCCTCTCCCCGCCCGGCTCGATCACGCTGGGCGCCAGCGGTGTGGTCTTCGGCTGGATGACGTATGTGATGCTGCGCGGCTTCTGGACCCGCAGCCCGGGCCAGATCGCCACCGGCGTGGTGCTCTTCCTCTTCTACGGCGGCATGCTCTGGGGCGTGCTGCCCAGCGCTCCCGGCATCTCCTGGCAGGCCCACCTCGGTGGCGCCGTCGGCGGCGTCGTCGCCGCCAGCCTCGCCCGGCCCTCCCGGGCCTCCGCCGTCAGCTGGTGAGCCGGCCCGTCTTCGTGCTCCACGAGCACGAGAAGCCCTCGCACCACTTCGACCTCCGGCTGGAGGAGGACGGCGTGCTGCGGTCGCCGACCACGACCTGGACCACGCGGCGTACACCGACGAGCACAAGTCGATCGCCGACACCGGCCGCGGGGAGCTGGAGGACCGCTCCCCGCGGCGCTTCGTCTTCCGGCTGCACGGTCGCGACGCCGTACGCCGCTACGCGCTGATCGACACGGGTCGCGACTGGCTGCTGCACCTCACCAAGGACCAGCCGGGCTGAGGCCGGCTACTTCACCTCCGAGCGCAGCGTCAGCACCGTGCCGCCGACGAGGGGGAGGGCCAGCCAGAGCAGCGCGGTGACGCCGAGCTGCGCCCACTGCTCGCCGGTGGGGGAGGCGTCGTAGAGCCGGGTGGCGGCCAGGTTGAAGTCGACCCAGGGCTGCAGGTCGCGGAACCACTCCTGGAAGGCCGCGAGCAGGCCGGAGAGCGTCGGCAGCACGAAGGAGTAGACGAAGTACCCCACGATCGCCGCCGCGGAGCTGCGGAAGACCAGACCGAGCATGAAGCCGACCGCCACGCTGAGGTTCATCGCCAGCAGGATGCGCAGGAACTCGGCGAGCGACATGTCCCACACGGGGTCGACACCAGCGATGGCGGCGCCGAGCAGGTTGCCCAGCGCGCCGACGCCGAAGGCCACGAGGGTGCCGAGCACGCCGACGATCGCGACGCCGACCCCCTTGGCCAGCAGCACCCGGCCGCGCCGTGGCGCGAGGGTGAAGGTGGTCAGGCCGCTGCGCTGGCTCCACTCGCTGGTCACCGAGAGGATCGCGATGATCGGCAGCACCACGGTCATCGGCACGCCCAGGGCGGTGCCGAAGGTGGAGAAGGTGATGGCCGCGTCGGGGGCCCACAGCACCACGGCGGCGGAGGCCAGCACCGCGGTGAGCCCGATGCTCGCGAGCAGCCAGGTGCCGGCCCGGGTGTCGAACATCTTGCGCAGCTCGACCGCCACGAGTCGGGTGGCGGGGATCGGCGGCACCTCCACGCGGGGTCGGGCCGGCACCCGGGAAGCGGTGCTGGGACTGGTGGTGGTCGTGCTCATGCTGCTGCTCCTTCTCGCTGCGAGGTGGCGGTGAGCTCGAGGAACATCTCCTCCAGGCCGGCGCTGTCGGCCGACCTCAGCTCGGTCAGGGGGACGCCGGCGCGCTGCGCCAGCTCGCCCACGTGCGCCGCCTCGCCCTGCACGAGCACGGCGCCGTCGGGCGTCACGGTGTGGTCGACGCCCGCGGCGGCGAGGGCGGCGGTCAGCCCCGCACGGTCGCGGGCGCGGACGACGGTGCCCGCGCCGGCGAGCAGCTCGGCCTTGGTGCCCTGCGCGACGATCCGGCCGTTGCCGATCACGACGAGGTCGTCGGCGATCACCTCGATCTCGTGCAGCAGGTGGGAGGAGAGCAGCACCGTGCCGCCCTGGTCGGCGTAGCCGCGCAGCAGGTCGCGCATCCACCGGATGCCGGCGGGGTCGAGGCCGTTGGCGGGCTCGTCGAGCACCAGCACCCGGGGGTCGCCGATCAGCGCGGTGGCGATGCCGAGCCGCTGCCGCATGCCCAGGGAGTAGTTGCGCACCCGGCGGCACGACTCGTCCTCGGAGAGCCCGACGCGCTCGAGCATGGCGTCGACCTGCACCCGGGGCAGCCCCATCGTGGCCGCCGCGACGGTGAGGATCTCGCGGCCGGTGCGCCCGGCGTGCTGCGCGGAGGCGTCGAGCAGCACGCCCACCTCGCGGCCCGGGTTGGGCAGGTCGGCGAAGCGGACGCCGTCGACCAGCGCGGTGCCAGAGCTCGGGGGCGTGAGGCCGGTCAGGATGCGCAGCGTCGTGGACTTGCCGGCGCCGTTGGGGCCGAGGAAGCCGGTCACCCGACCGGGCTCGGCGGTGAAGCTGACGTGGTCGACCGCGGTGAAGCGGCCGTAGCTCTTGCTGAGGGACTCGATCGTGATCATGGGCCCAGCGTCGTGTGCCGTGGCCCCGGCGGGCATCGGGTGGACCCTGGGGATCGACCCTGAGGTGACCCGGGGGTCCCTCAGGGTCGCGGCGCCGCGGCGATGGTCCCGGGCACGGCGCGGAAGAGGCGCGAGGGGCCGGCGTACCAGCGCTCGGTCAGCCCGACCTCGACCATGCCGATGGCCAGGGCGACGCGCTGCGAGGGGTAGTTGTCGAGGTGGGTCAGGGCCAGCACCTCGGGCAGCTGCCGCAGGCCGCGCTGCAGCACGGCGGCGGCCGCCTCGCGGGCGTAGCCCCGACCCGTCGAGTCGGGGTGGAGGTGCCAGCCCACCTGCACGCGCTCGGCCTCGCCCGGCAGCGCCACGAGCATGACCGAGCCGGCGACGACGCCGGTCTCGCGCACCTCGACCGCCCAGTGCCCGCGCGGCGGGTGGTCGGCCACCGCGTTGTCGCCCGCGATCCGCTCCCGCGCCTGGGCCAGCGTCCGCATCGGCGCGACGTCGTCACCCAGCCAGCGCACCACCTCGGGCCGGGAGTGCAGGTCCAGCACCCGCGGGGCGTCGGCGTCGCGCCAGCGGCGTACGTCGAGCCGCGCGGTGCGCAGCAGCGTGCTGGTCATCGTGGCAGCGTCGCACGTCCGCGGCGGGAAGCAACCGCGCCCGTCCGGCGTTCGCCCGAGCATGCAGATCGAGATCTGGTCCGACGTCGTGTGCCCGTGGTGCTACATCGGCACGCGACGGCTGCAGACCGCCCTGGCCGACTTCCCCCACGCCGACGACGTCGAGGTCGTCTACCGCTCCTTCCAGCTCGACCCCGCGGCGCCCACGGAGCCGACCGAGACCGTGGCCGAGTCGCTGGGCCGCAAGTACGGCGGCGGGCCCGAGGCCGGTCAGCAGATGATCGACCGGGTCGAGGCCGTCGCCGCCGAGGAGGGACTGGTCTTCCGCCTGGGGCAGGCGCAGCGGGTCGGCACGGTCGACGCCCACCGGCTGCTGCACCTGGCCCTCGAGCAGGGTGCCCCGACCCAGCGCGCGCTGAAGGAGGAGCTGCTGGCGGCCTACTTCACCCGGGCCGACAACGTGGCCGACCACCAGGTGCTGCGCGCCGCCGCGGCCGCGGTGGGGCTCGACCCCGCGCGCGTCGAGGAGGTGCTGGCCGGCGACGAGTACGCCGACGCCGTCGAGGCCGACATCCGCCAGGCGGCGGCGTACGGCGCGACGGGCGTGCCCTTCTTCGTGGTCGACGGCCGGTACGGCGTCTCGGGCGCGCAGCCGGCGGAGACCTTCCGCCAGGTGCTCGACCGGGCCTGGTCCGACACGCACCCGACGCTGCAGCCGGTGGGTGGCGAGGGGGAGGCGTGCGGCCCCGACGGATGCCCCGTGTGAGGTCGCTCCTGGGCTACCCTGGCGGACGCGCACAGCGTCGTGCGGGCTCACCTCACCACCTCCAGTCTGGAGCACCGTGACCGACCGCACCGGAGCACGTCCCCTCGTGCTCGTCGCCGAGGAGCTCAGCCCCGCCGCCGTCGCCGAGCTGGGCGACGCGGTCGACGTACGCCGCTTCCCGGGCGCCGACCACGACGCGCTGCTCGCCCTGGTCCCGGAGGCGCGGGCGCTGCTGGTGCGCTCGGAGACCCGGGTCGACGCCGCGACGCTCGCGGCCGCGCCGCGGCTGCGCGTGGTGGCCCGGGCCGGCGTCGGTCTCGACAACATCGACGTGCGTGCCGCGACCCAGGCCGGCGTCATGGTCGTCAACGCCCCGTCGGCCAACGTCGTGAGCGCCGCCGAGCTCACCGTCGGCCTGCTGCTCGCCGCCGCCCGCCGGATCCCCGCGGCCCACGCCTCGCTGCGGCGGGGGGAGTGGCACCGCTCCGACTTCACCGGGGTCGAGCTGCACGGCAAGACCGTCGGCGTCCTCGGGCTGGGGCGCGTGGGGGTGCTCGTCGCCCAGCGGCTCGCGGCGTTCGGCATGCAGGTGCTCGCGCACGACCCCTACGTGCAGGCCGGACGGGCCTCGCAGATGGGCGTGCGGATGACCGGGCTCGCCGACCTGATGGCGCAGTCCGACGTGGTCACGGTGCACCTGCCGCGCACCGCGGAGACGCTCGGGCTGATCGGCGAGGCCGAGCTGGCCCTCGCCCGGCCGGGGCTGCTGCTGGTCAACGCCGCCCGCGGCGGGATCGTCGACGAGGTGGCGCTGCACGACGCGCTCAAGGACGGCCGGGTCGCCGCGGCCGGTCTCGACGTCTTCGCCGAGGAGCCCGCGACGGGGTCGCCGCTGCTCGAGCTCGACAACGTCGTGGCCACGCCCCACCTCGGCGCCAACACGGTCGAGGCCCAGGACAAGGCCGGTGCCGCGGCGGCGCGGTCGGTGCGGCTCGCGCTGGCCGGCGAGCTGGTGCCCGACGCGGTCAACGTGCAGGGCGGGTCCATCGCCGAGGACATCCGCCCCGGCATCCCGCTGGTGGAGAAGCTCGGCCGGATCTTCACCGCGCTGGCCGGCGGTGTGGCGCAGGCGCTCGACGTCGAGGTGCGCGGCGAGATCGTCGACCACGACGTCAAGGTGCTCGAGCTCGCCGCCCTCAAGGGCGTCTTCGCCGAAGTCGCCGGCGACCAGGTCTCCTACGTCAACGCCCCGCTGCTCGCCGCCGAGCGCGGTCTGGAGGTGCGGCTGCTCACCGACCCCGAGAGCCCCGACCACCGCAACCTGATCACCTTGCGCGGCACCCTGGCCTCCGGCGCCCAGGTCTCGGTCTCCGGCACGCTGGTGGGCATCGCCCAGCGCGAGCGCCTGGTCGAGCTCGACGGCTTCCAGGTCGACCTCGAGCCCAGCGACCACCTCGCCTTCTACCGCTACGCCGACCGCCCGGGCGTCGTCGGCGTCGTGGGCGGCATCCTCGGCGACGCCGGCGTCAACATCGCCGGCATGCAGGTCTCCCGTGACCGTCGCGGCGGCCACGCCCTGGTCGCCCTCAGCGTCGACAGCGCCATCCCTCACGCCACCGTCGAGCAGATCCGCACCGCCATCGACGCCGAGGCCGTCCACACCATCGACCTCTGACGCCGACCCGGCGCCTCTGCACGTCGACCCGGCGCACCTGCGCGGGTCCGCGCCGGGTCGGCGCACACCCGCGCCGGGTCGGCGAACGCGGCGGACTTGTGTTGCGACGTAATCTTGTAATCATGACAACGCACGAAGCACAGGAGCGGGTCGAGGGCTGGTTCGCCGGCCGCCTCCCCGCCGACTGGCAGGCCGCGCCTGCCGAGATCACGACCGACCGCGAGGAGATCACGGTCCGTCTCACGCTGCCCGACGTCGAGCTCGCCGACGACACGGGCGAGATCGCCCGCGCCGAGGCCCGGGCGGGCCGGGCCAAGGCCTTCCGCGAGGACACCCGGGCCCGGCGCGTGGAGCTGGCCCGGGAGGCCGAGCACCGCTACGGCCGCAAGGTCAGCTGGAGCGTCCGCGTCGGCGACCACACCGAGCTCTGGACCCACGTCGCCGCCCCGGTGATGACGCGGCTGCGCCAGCCGGAGCGCCGCGTGCTCGACACCCTGGTCGAGGCCGGGGTGGCCCGCTCGCGGTCCGACGCGCTGGGGTGGTGCGTACGGCTGGTCGGGCAGCACGAGGGTGACTGGCTGACCGAGCTGCGCGAGGCGATGCGCAGCGTGGCCGACGTCCGCGAGCGGGGTCCCGAGGCCTGAGCTACCGCGCGCCCTCCGCCGCGAGCGTGTCGGCGATCTTCTCCGCGTCGGTGCGGGGGGCGCGCAGTGTCGTGACCACCGGCGCCGGGTTGTCGGCGACCTGCTCCAGGCCGCGGCGGCCGTCGGTGAGCCGGAAGGTCGCACGGGTGAAGGCCGTCGCCCCGGGCTGGGTCACCTGCGGCACGCAGCGGAAGTCGGCGTCGAAGGTCTCGGGCGTGATGCGCGTCCTGACGTAGCCGCGCAGGTTGGTCCAGAAGCGCAGGTTCGGGTTGTACGCCGCCCAGGGGTGCTGGCCCGTGGGCTCGTCGTAGCCGCTGCCGCCGGAGGTGATCGAGGAGCAGACCAGCTCCGACCCCACCACCGGCGAGCCGGGGTCGTCGACGTCGGCGAGCACCTCGGAGGCCCAGTGGGCGTGCACGTCGCCGGTGAGCACGACCGGGTTGCGCACGCCCGCCCACGACGAGACCACGCGGTCGCGCGAGGCGGGGTAGCCGTCCCACGCGTCCATCGACACGGTCCGGTCGGGCGTCGCCGACCGGTCGCGCCGGCCGAGGAAGACCTGCTGGCCGAGCACGTCCCAGGTCGCCCTCGACCGCTGGAAGCCGGCGGCCAGCCAGCGCTCCTGCTGCCACCCGGGCAGCGAGCGCGCGGGGTCGGCGGCGTCGGGGCAGTCGCGGTAGCCGTCGCCGCAGGCCTGGTCGTCGCGGTACTGCCGGGTGTCGAGCATGTGGAAGCTGGCCAGGCGACCCCAGTGCAGCCGGCGGTAGAGCTGCATGTCCGGGCCGGCGGGCAGCGCGGAGCGGCGGAGCGGCATGTTCTCGTAGTACGCCCGGAAGGCGGCCTCCCGGCGCGCGGGCAGCGCCGGGCTCTCCTCGGGGTACTCCGCGACGTCGTCGGCCCAGTTGTTGTCGACCTCGTGGTCGTCGAAGACCACGAGCCACGGCGCGGCCGCGTGGGCGGCCTGGAGGTCGGGGTCGGTGCGGTACTGCGCCAGGCGCTGCCGGTAGCCGGCGAGCGTGGTGGTCTCGGGGCCGTCGTGGTCGCGCACGTTGCCGCCCGGGGCGACGTAGTCGCCGGCGACGTACTCGTACTGGTAGTCGCCCAGGTGCAGCACCAGGTCGGGCTCGTCGTCGGCGAGCGCGCGGTAGGCGGAGAACCAGCCGTGCTCGAGCTGGCTGCAGGACGCGAAGGACATCGCCAGCGTGCCGGTCCGGGTGCCCGGTGCGGGGGCGGTCCGGGTGCGGCCGGTGGGGGAGAGGTGGCGGCCGAGCCGGAACCGGTACCAGTACTCCCGGCCCGGGCGCAGTCCTTCGACCTCCACGTGCACGGCGTGGGCGGTGCGGGGGGCGGCGCGCACGACGCCGCGGCGCACGGGCCGGGAGAAGCGCGGGCTCTCGGCGATCTCCCAGGTCACGTCGTGCACCTGGCTCGACATGCCGCCGAGGCCGTCTTCGGCGAGCGGGTCGAGCGCCAGCCGGGTCCAGAGCACCACCCCGTCGGGGAGCGGCTCGCCGCTGGCGACCCCGAGGGTGAAGGGGGAGGTGCGCGGCGCGGGCGCGGCGGCGGACGGACGGAGGCCGGCGAGCGGCAGCGCGAGCGCGCCCGCCCCCGCCGCGGTCCGGAGCAGGGTGCGGCGCGAGGGCGCGCCGCCGAGGTGGTCCCGAGAGAGAGTCATGGCGCGAGCCCACCCGCCCGGTACGGCGTCCCGGCGACGTCGGGGTGAACTCTCGGCGAGGTGTCCTAGGCGACCAGGGTGGGCGACGGCGTCGTGGTGGGAGCCCGCCGCGCCGGTGCGGCGCAGGTCTCGCGCCACGCGTCGGCGAGGCGACGCACGGCCTCCACGACGGCGTCGGTCTGCAGCGTGAGCGGCAGCCGCACGAAGCGGTCGAGCCCACCCTCCGGAGCGAAGGCCGGTCCGGGGGCCAGGACCACCCCGTGCTCGGGCGCGCGGGCGGCCAGCGCCGTCGACAGCGGCGCGGGCAGCTCGCACCACAGCATCAGCCCGCCGCGCGGCACCCGCAGCCGCCAGGTGGGCAGGTGCTCGGCGAGCGCGGCCACCGTGGCGTCGCGCGTCACCCGCACCGCGGCGCGCCGCTCCTCGAGCAGGGGAGTGCCGGTGGCGAGCAGGTCGGCCGCGACCAGCTGCTCGAGCACGGGAGCACCGAGGTCGAGGCTCAGCCGCGCCGCCACCACCGCGTCCAGGTGACGTGCGGGCACCCTCATCCACCCGATGCGCAGCCCGCCCCAGAACTGCTTGCTGGTGCTCCCCACGCTGATGGTGTCGGGGGCGTGCGCGGCGAAGGGGGCCGGCATCGGCTGGCCCTCGAGCGGCAGCGGGGCCATGGACTCGTCGACGACCGCCGTGGTGCGGGTACGCCGCAGCGTCGCCGCGAGCGCGGCACGGTCGGCGTCGCCCAGCAGCGTGCCCGTGGGGTTCTGGAAGTCGGGGATCAGGTAGGCGACCCGGGGCAGCACCTCGCGCAGCGCGGCGGCGAGCGCGTCGGCGACGGGCTCCGCCCCCAGCACCCGGCCGCCGCTGCGGCGCAGCGTGGCGATGGCGTTGGGGTAGGTCGGGCTCTCGGTGAGCACCCGGTCACCCGGGGTGAGCAGCGCCCGCGCCGCGACGGCGACCCCGGCCAGGGCACCGGGCACGACGACGACCTGGTCGGGGTCGGTGGGCAGGCCGCGGGCGTCGTACGACGCGGCCACCGCCTCGCGGAGCACCGCGAGCCCCGAGGGGTAGTAGCCGGTGCCCGAGAGGTGCGCGGGCAGCGCCTCGGCGGCGCGCCGGTAGGCCGCGAGCACGCCGGGGTGGGGGGAGGGGGCGGCACAGGTCAGGTCGATGGCGTCGGGGAGACCGTGGCGCGGGGTGAGCAGGTGGTCGCTGACGCGGGCGCGACCCTCCGGCAGGGTCACCACGCTGCCCGAGCCCTGCCGCGAGTGCAGCAGCCCCTCCTCGCGGAGCGCGGCGTACGCCCGGGCCACGGTGGTGCGGCTGACGCCGACGGCGCCGGTGAGCTCGCGCTCGCTGGGCAGCCGGACGCCGGCCGGCAGCCGCCCGTCGTTGACCAGGGCCCGGAGGCCGTCGGCCAGACCGGCGTACGCCGGGGCGCGGTCGAAGTCGCCGAGCAGCGTCGCCAGGCGGGTGGCTCCCACGGTGCGTGCCATGCGGGCCAGTGCAACAGAATTGGCTATGGAGGGCAAGGCCAATCTGCCGCAGCATGGGGTGCGTGAGGAGCCACCTGCTGTCCACCCCGCGCCGCCGCCAGCTCGCCGACCTGGGGCCGCTCGAGCAGCTCCGGGCCGGTCGCCTGCCGCGACGCCTGGTGCAGCTCGCCCTCGGCCTGGTGCTGTACGGCGCGACGCTCGCCGCCGTGGTGCGCGCGACGCTCGGCAACGCGCCGTGGGACGTGCTGCACCAGGGCATGGCGCGTCACCTGCCGCTCTCCCTCGGTGGCGCGGTGATCCTCGCGAGCGCCGTGGTGCTGCTGCTCTGGATCCCGCTGCGCCAGCGACCGGGGCTCGGCACGATCGCCAACGCCGTGGTGGTCGGCCTCGCCGCCGACGCGACGCTGGCGGTGCTGCCCGCGCCCGACTCGCTCGGTGCCCGCGGCGCGCTGCTGCTGCTCGGGGTGCTCGGCAACGCCGTCGCGACCGCGGCGTACATCGGCGCGCAGCTGGGGCCCGGGCCGCGCGACGGGCTGATGACCGGGCTGCACGGGCGCACCGGCCTGCCGCTGGGCGTGGTGCGCACCGGGCTGGAGGTCGGCGTGGTCGCGCTCGGCTTCCTGCTGGGCGGCGTGCTCGGTCTCGGCACGCTGCTCTACGCCGTGGCGATCGGACCCCTCGTGCAGTGGCTGCTGCCGCCCTTCGTCGTGCCGCTCGACGTCGCCCCCGCGAGGGGCCCGAGGGACTGAGGGGTCAGCGACGGGTGGCGATGATGACGGCCGCGTCGGGGGCGATCATCACCTCGGCGGCGACGAAGCGCTCGTCGGTCAGCCAGCCCTCGCGCAGCACGTCGACCCGGCCCGCGGTGATCGGCGGCCACTGCTCGCACGGCACGAAGTCGTCGAGCACCACGATGCCGCCCGGCTCGACGAGGTCGGCGACGGCGTCGACGCCCGCGTCCTCGGGGACCGAGGGGTCCAGGAAGAGCAGCGAGTAGGGGCCCTTGTTGCGCAGCGTCGACCAGTCGGCGGCCAGCACCTCGACCTGCGGGTCCTCCTCGAAGATCTCCTGGGCCGCGCTCGCGAGCGTCGCGTCGAGCTCGGCGGTCAGGATGTGGCTGCCCTTGCGGACGCCGCTGCGCAGCCACGCCGTGCCGACGCCGCAGCCGGTGCCGAACTCCGCGAGGATGCCCGAGCGCGTCGCCGCCAGCGCGGCGAGCAGGCGGCCGGTCTCGTTGCGGCAGAAGGAGACGTAGCCCGCGCGGCGGGAGACCTCGAAGGCGCGCGCGACGATGGCCGGCAGCTCGGGTGGGGCACTCACGCGACCACCCTCTCAAGTCCGGCGCCGCATCGGTGAGCGCCGAAAATCGTCTCGGATCCTGGGACACACCGTCTGGATGCTGGAGACAGCCGGCACGGGTGGCGCTACGATCGTCACATCATGCGGAAGCTCTGCGTACTTATTCGCTGCCGCGGCGAGGCCTGATCAGATAGGCCACCTCGCCGCGGTGCAGCGGCGTACGCAACGCCGACCAGGCTTGTCGACCCTCCCGCGAGCGAGACTTCAGCGCACCACCCTCCGCTCTGGCGAACTGGTCCTTCCACGCGATCCGTGGTCGTAGAGCACGTTCATCTCCTCGTGGTCCTCCCTCAGCCACACCTTCCCTTGCCATGGAGATGAACCCGATGTACGAGATGTATCCCGAGTGGGGCCCGGCCAAGAACGACCCCGACCACCCGCTGAGCGCCGCCGTGCAGGCCTCGCTCGACCTGCGGGACAACGGCGGCGAGCGCCCCGACGACAACTAGCCTCCTGGGCATGCCCGACGTGACGTCAGACGCCCAGACCTCCGCCCA
>JBQGFI010000411.1:0-20445 GCA_052040065.1 Marmoricola sp. | reverse complement strand
CGTCGTGCACCTCAGCCGCGGTGGCGGCTACGCCGCGGGGGACCTGCTCCGGCTGACCACGACCGGTGGCGACACCAGCTTCCACACCCTCACCGACGTGGGTGCCGCGGCCGGGGAGCTGCTCACGCTGAGGACGCCGCTGGCGCGCTCGCACCCGGTCGGCTCCGGGGTGGTGACCCGCGACCCGCTGCTGCTGGTCGAGGCGCTGGACGCCGGCACCTGGGGCAACCGACTGCGCGTCAGCGTCACCGACGACGACCCGGGGCTCGTCAGCAGGACCACGCTGGCCACCGTGGTGAGCCCCACGGCGGTGCGCCTGGGCTCGCGCGCGGGGGTGCAGCCCGGCACCGTGCTGGAGATCAGCGACCCGGTGACCGGCGCGCCGATCGGCGACCGGGTCAAGGTGCGCGCCGTCGACCGCGCCACTGGCAACGTCCTGCTGGCCGCGCCGCTCACCGCGGCACAGCAGCTGGTGGGGGCGGCGGTGCGGTCCCGCGAGTTCACCCTCGACGTGGTGCTGCTGCGCCAGCCCGACCCCGCCACGCCCTCGCGCGACGGCCAGGTGATCGACCGGGAGACCTTCCGGGGGCTGTCGCTGGACCCCCGGCACAGCAACTACGTGGAGAAGGTGGTGGGTGCGACGGACGGGGCGCTGCGGCCCTGGGACCGGCGACCCGAGGGCGCCTCGCTCTACGTGCGGGTCCACGACGCCGCCGCCGACCAGGCCGAGAGGGAGGCGGTCCGGCTCGGGCCCGAGACCCTGACCGACGTCCTCCCCGACGGTCGCCGGGTGCCCGCGCGGCACCGGCTCGAGGCCGTCGTGGGCGACGACTCGATCAGCTCCTTCTCCGACGCCCACCTGCTCGGGGCCGACCACGTCGACCCGGCACGGCGCACGGGGCTGCAGAGCCTGCGCAACGTCGAGGAGGTCAGCCTGGTCGCCGTCCCCGGCGAGACCAGTGCGAGCGTCCAGCAGGGCGTGATCGACCACTGCGAGCTGATGCGCTACCGGTTCGCGGTGCTCGACACCACGCCGGAGCCGCGCGACACCATCGCCGACGCCCAGGACCAACGCCAGCAGTTCGACACCAAGTACGCCGCGCTGTACTACCCCTGGCTCTCGATCCGGGACCCGTTCCCCGCCAACCTCGCCGACGTCCACGACTACCCGGTGCCCCCGGCTGGGCACCTGCTGGGGGTCTACGCCCGCACCGACATCGACCGCGGCGTGCACAAGGCCCCGGCCAACGAGGTCGTGCGCGGCATCACCGGGCTCCGGCGCACCGTCACCAAGGAGCAGCAGGACATCCTCAACCCCTACCCGGTGAACGTGAACGTGATCCGCGACTTCCGGGAGGACAACCGCGGCATCCGGGTCTACGGCGGCCGGGTGATCACCTCGGACTCGGACTGGAAGTACGTCAACGTCCGGCGGCTGATGATCTTCATCGAGGCCTCCATCGAGCGGGGGCTGCAGTGGGTCGTCTTCGAGCCGAGCTCCGAGCCGCTGTGGGCCCGCGTCACGCGGACGATCAGCAACTTCCTCACCGTGGTCTGGCGCAACGGCGCGCTCGAGGGCATCGACCCCGAGGAGGCCTACTTCGTGCGCTGCGACCGCACCACCATGACGCAGACCGACATCGACAGCGGGCGGCTGATCGTGCAGGTCGGCGTCGCGCCGGTGAAGCCGGCGGAGTTCGTGATCGTGCGGATCGGCCTGTGGACGGCCCGGTCCGACAGCTGAGGCAGCACCACCTGATGAGGAGTGACCCATGACAGTCGAACGGCTCGACCCCCTCCGGACCTTCAACTTCCGGCTGGAGATCGACGACCTCCCCGTCGCGGCCTTCAGCGACGTCACCGGCCTGAGCTCGGACGGCGACGTCGCGGACTACCGCACGGGGATGGACATCCCGCTGACCAGCCGCAAGCTCCCCGGGCTGCGCAAGTTCGGGCCGATCGGGCTCAAGCGCGGGATGGTCACCGACACCACGCTGTGGGACTGGTACCGCAACATCGCGACCGGCAAGAAGGACCGGCGCAACGGCTCGGTGATCCTGATGGACGAGCAGCGCAACGACGTCCTCCGGTGGAACTTCGAGAGCGCCTGGCCCAACAAGATCTCCGCCTCCGACCTCAAGGCCGCCGGCAACGAGGTCGCCATCGAGTCGGTCGAGCTGATCGTCGAGAGCATCACGCTGGAGGCGGCCTGAGCATGTTCGCCACCGACCAGGTCCCGGGCGTCCACTACCAGTCGGTGGACGCCGGCAGCCCGCCCGTCGCACCGCTGCGCACCGACATCGCCGGCTTCGTCGGCATCGCCGAGCGCGGCCCCGTCGACGTGCCGGTGCCGGTGGAGTCCTGGCAGCAGTTCGCCTCGTGGTTCGGCCGCCCGGTGCCGGAGGGCTACCTGGCCCTCGCGGTGCGCGGCTTCCTGGAGAACGGCGGCCGCCGCTGCTGGGTGGTCCGGGTCGCCTCCGACGACCCGCTGACGGGGCACGCTCCCGCGGGGGTGCTGGTCCACGGCGTGGCGGGCGGAGCGCCGGCGGGGACGAGCGAGCCGGTGTGGCGGGTGGCCGCGGCCAGCCCGGGTGCCTGGGGCGACGGGCTGGCCTGCCGCCTGCGGGAGACGCGCACGGCCCAGGTGCACACCGCGACCCACGATCCCGAGGGTCGGTGGAGCGGGGTGCCCCGCGTGGCGGGCTTCGAGCGGGCGAGCCTGGTCCGGGTCACCCAGGCGGGCTCCGCCCAGGTGCTGCTGCGCACGGTCGCCGCCCTCGACGCGGTCTCCGGCCGGCTGTGGTGGGTCCACCCGGAGCCGGGCGCCGGGCTGCCCTACGACGCGCCGGTCGTCGGCTTCGACCCGGACCGCCCGCTGCTGCTGGAGAGCGTGGACCATCTGCTCCTGGTGCAGGAGCGGGGCCGCCTGGTGCGGGTGCACGAGCACCTCTCCACCGTCCCCGAGCACCCGCGCTACGGCCCGCGGCTGCTCGGTGCCCCCGCGTCCCCGCTGGACCCGGTGACGGGGAGGAGCCGGGTGGCGCCCCCCGAGCCCGTCGTGGTCGAGGAGCTGCGGGCCGCCCCGTCGGCGGGGGTCACGGCGCTGACCACGCTCGCCGTCGACCCGGCGGCGGGGCGCGCGCTCACCGGTGGGCGCGCCGGACTGTCGTCGCTGCGGGAGGCCGACCTCGTCGGCGAGCCGGTAGCGGTCGACGACGACGCCGAGGCGGTCTCCCGCAAGCGCCGTGGGCTGCGAGCGCTCGAGGAGATCGAGGAGGTCGGCCTGCTGGCCGTCCCGGACGTGCTGGTGCACCCCGAGGAGCCCCACCTCACGGCACCGCTGCCGTCCTGCGTGCCCGACCCCTGCCTCGACGAGCCGGTCGTCGCCGCGGTGCTCCCGCCACCGCCCGCACCGGACCTCCCCCCGGTCTTCGACCTCGAGCAGGTCTACCGGGTGCAGAGCGAGATGGTGCTGCAGGCCGAGCGGCTGCGCGACCGGATCGCCCTGCTGGACGCACCGCTCGAGGTCTCGCTGGACCCGACCGCCGGGGTGCGCGGGGTGCTGGACTGGCGCGGACGCTTCGACACGGCGTACGCCGCGCTGGTGTGGCCGTGGCTGCTGGTCGGCGACCCGCTCGCGGAGGGTCCCGGTGGCGGGTCCGGGGGGCCGGGGCGGGACGGGCTGCGGCTGCTGCCCGCCGCCGGTCACGTCGCCGGCCTCGTCGCGGCCACCGACCTGGAGACCGGGTGCCACCGCGCGCCGGCCAACCGGCCGGTCCGGTGGGCGCTCGGGCCGAGCCTCACCGTGGGCGAGGAGCAGCACGCGGTGCTCAACTCCGCCGGGGTCGACGTGCTCCGGACGGTCGGTGGCCGGGGCCTGCGCCTGCTCGGGTCGCGGACGCTGAGCTCGGACCCCGACTGGCGACAGCTGCCGGTGCGACGGCTGGTCTCGATGGTCGAGGAGGCCCTGGAGACCGGGCTGCAGTGGGCGGTCTTCGAGCCCAACGGCTTCCTGACCCGGGCCAGGGCCACGATGACGGCCACCTTCCTGCTCGACAGCCTGCACGAGGCCGGGATGCTCGCGGGCCGCGTGCCGGAGGAGTCGTTCTACGTGCGCTGCGACCTCGACAACAACCCGCCCGAGCAGCGGGAGCAGGGCCAGCTCGTCGTCGAGGTCGGGGTGGCGCCGGCCCAGCCCTTCGAGTTCGTGGTGCTCCGCGTCGGGCGGGTCGGCGCCAGCCTCGAGGTCCGCGAGGCCGGCAGCTGGACCCCGGCCGGGGCCGGCGTGGGGACGGGGGCCTGAGATGTCGCTGCTCGCCGGGCTCGAGGACACGACCGGGATCCGGCTGGACCCGCCGCTGAACCACAACTTCCTGGTGATGATGGCCGACACCTCCAGCCTGCGGTCCTTCGCGTTCACCGGCGGTGCCTCGCTGCTCGGCGACGCCCTCTTCGGCGGGTTCTCGGCGTGCGACGGCCTGAAGATGCTCCAGGAGGAGGAGAAGCGCCACGAGGGCGGGCTGAACCACACCGAGCACCGCTTCCCCAGCAGGCTCACCTGGCCCAACCTGGTGCTCACGCGCGGGGTGTCGCGGATCAGCCAGAGCGGCTGGGACTGGCTCTACGACTACGGCCGCGGCCGGGTCCGCCGGATGGACGGCATCGTCGTGCTGATGGACGACCGGCACCTGCCGCACAACCTGTGGAAGTTCAAGAACGGGATCCCGGTCCGCTTCGAGGGGCCGCCGCTGAAGGGGGGCGGCAACGAGGTCGCCGTCGAGGTGCTCGAGATCGCCCACGAGGGGCTGTGGCAGCTCTCGGTGCTGGCGATCGGGGCCGAGCTGCTGGGGGTGAGTCCCTGATGCCCGTCGAGATCCAGGAGCTGCACGCGGAGGTCGAGGTCACCGACCCGGCGTCGGTGCTCACCCCGGAGGTGCTCGCGCAGGTCGTCGACGCCGTCATCGCCGAGCTCGGACGCCGCAGCCGGGCGTCCGGGGCCCGGGCCGAGGAGCGCGACCTGCGCTCGGTGGTGCAGCGGCAGCGTGGCGACGGGCAGTCGACGGCCACGCGCGGGGGAGGGTCGCCGTGGCCGAGCTGAGCAAGGTGCGGATCAAGGTGTTCAAGGCCGACGGGTCCTTCGACACCGTGATCGCGCAGTACAACCCCAGCAGCCTGAGCTTCGAGAAGCCCGTGGTGACCGCCGACATCGCCATCCCCGGGCTGGACAGCCCGCTGAAGCAGTTCGTCCGCGGCGGCACGGAGACCGCCTCGGTCGAGCTGTTCTTCGACACCACCGACCAGGGCACCGGCGCCGGCGCGACCAGCGTCACCACCAAGACCGACGCCTTCTACGCCCTGGTCAAGATCGACCCCAAGACCCACGCCGCCCCGGTCTGCTCGTTCCTGTGGGGGGCGCACTTCCCCGGTGACGAGCTGCCGGAGCGCTGGGGCGGCAACCAGCGGCGCACGGAGTTCCGCTGCGTCGTCACCAGCGTCAAGCAGGACTTCCGCTACTTCAGCCCCGAGGGCACCCCGCTGCGGGCGGTGCTCACCCTCAAGCTCGAGGAGTACGTCGCCCTCGAGCGCCAGCTCCAGCAGCTCAACAAGCAGTCCTCGGACCACACCCGCAGCCACGTCCTGGAGGAGGGCGAGTCGCTGGCGCTGGTCGCCTGGCAGCTGCTGCACGACCCCACGCAGTGGCGGCACCTGGCCGCGGCCAACGGCGTCGACGACCCCCGCCGCGTCACCGCCGGGCTCGCGCTGACCGTCCCACCCCTGACCTGACCAGACCCAGACCCGAGAGGCCCCCGTGACCACCCAGACCCTGCAGCAGGAGTCGGCCCGTCAGGGCGGCTTCTACGTGCCCCAGGTCGAGGTGCGCATCGAGGGCGCCAACCTGCCGCAGGACGTGCTGCGCGACGTGCGCAGCCTGACCTACCGCGACGACCTGGAGGGGCTCGACGGCTTCGACCTCGTGGTCAACAACTGGGACCCGGAGCGACGCGAGTTCCGCTACCTGGGGTCGGAGACCAAGGCCCAGCTGGCGGAGGGGCACCGCGACCGTGGCCGCTTCACGCTCTTCGAGCCGTGCGGCAAGGAGGTCGAGGTGCGGCTGGGGTACGGCGACCGGCTCGTCACCATGCTTCGCGGCACCTTCACCACGATGCAGCCGTCGTTCGACGCGGGGCCCCCGCAGCTGACCGTCAGCGGTCTCAACGTGCTGCACCAGCTGCGCCGCAAGCAGTACACGACCACCTGGACGGACAAGAAGGACAGCGAGATCGCCCAGGACATCGCCCAGCGCACCGACGCCGGTCGCCGACGGTTCCCGCTCCCGGTCATCGTCGACCAGGAGGCGATGGGCCAGGAGAAGCCGATCCCGGTGGTCACCCAGGACAACGCCTACGACGTCGACTTCCTCTTCCAGCGTGCGCGCAAGCGCGGCTACGTCGTCTTCGTGGTCGAGGCGGCCCCGAGCATCGGCCGGGAGCGCTCGCTCTACTTCGGCCCGTCGCGGCCGGGGATGGTGCCCGGCCTGCGGGACGTCCGCTTCGAGCTGGCGTGGGGTCGCTCGCTGATCGAGTTCAAGCCGACCATCAAGACCGCCAACCAGGTCTCCAGCGTCACCGTGCGCGGGTGGCACCGCACCCGCAAGGAGCCGATCAGCCGCACCGTGACGCTCGACGACGAGCGGATCACGGCCAACACCGACCTGCACCGCGTGCTCAACGCCTGCGCCGCGCGGGAGGAGCTGGTGGTGGACGAGCCCGTCTTCACCAACTGCGAGGCCCGCGAGCGGGCCATCGCGATCCTGCACGACCAGACCAAGGAGATGGTCACCGCGGACGCCAAGGTGGTCGGCCTGCCCGACCTGCGCGCGGGGCAGGTCGTGGTCGTCCGCGAGCTCGGCGCCCGGCTCTCGGGCAGCTACGTCGTGACCAGCTCGACCCACACCTTCGACGAGTCCGGCTACCTGACCAGCTTCAGCTGCCGGCGTGAAGGGGGCCTGGACTAGATGGAGCGCAGCTACGGCGTGGTCAACGCGATCGTCACCGACGTCGCCGACCCGGAGGACCAGGGCCGCGTGCAGGTGCGCTACCCCTGGCTGACCGAGGGCACCAACGAGACCTGGTGGGCACCCGTGGCCCGCCCGATGGCCGGCAAGGAGCGCGGCTTCCACTACCTGCCCGAGGTCGACGACGAGGCGCTGGTCGCCTTCGAGCACGGCATGTTCGACCACCCGATGGTGCTGGGGTTCCTGCACAACGGGCAGGACAAGCCGCCCGACGACGACGCCGACGAGCACGTCCGGCGGATCCGGTCGGTGGCGGGCCACGTCCTGGAGCTCGACGACCGCGTGGGCCGGGAGAGCGTCCGGCTGCACACCGCCGACGGGCACGAGCTGGAGCTGCACGACCCCGACGCCCGGATCGAGCTGCGCACCGTCGGCGGGCACACCGTGACCCTGCAGGACGGTCCGGGGCGGGTCGAGCTGGCCACCGCCTCCGGCACGAGCGTCCGCCTCGACGACACCCCGGGCACCGTGGAGCTGAGCACCCCGGCCGGGGTCACCGTCACGATCTCCGACACCGGCGGGGTCTCGGTGTCCGCGCCGACCGCGCCGGTCTCGGTGCAGGCCCTCAGTGCGAGCGTGCAGGCCACGAGCACCGCCAGCGTCACGGCGCCCACCACGTCGGTGACCGCGGCGATGCTCTCGGTCAGCGCTCCGCTGACCACCTTCGCCGGCGTCGTGCAGTGCCAGACGCTGATCTCCACCGCCGTGGTGAGCGCCAGCTACACGCCGGGCGCCGGGAACCTGCTGTGAGGCCGCCGTGCTGACCGTCCCCGTCCCGACCCTCGCCTACGAGCCGCAGGCGCCGGGCGTCGCGTCGCTGGAGCAGCCCGTCACGGTGACGCTCGGCCCGGTGCTGGAGGAGGGTCGGGTGCTCGGCGCGCCCGACCTGGAGCTCTTCGGCCTGCTCACCTCGCGCCGGCTGGCTCCCGGGGCCGCGCCCCAGACGTGGAGCGCCGCCGCGAGGAGCTGGCAGGCCGACCCGGGACCGGACACCGCCGCCGTGGTCGACCGGGTGCAGCCGCTGGCCTTCCTGGCCGACCGGCCCGCACCCTGGCAGGCCCTCGTGGTGGCCGCGGGGATGACCGACGCGAGCGGTGCCCCGGTCTTCGTGGCGGGGACCGGGGGTCACCCGTCGTACGGCTTCGCGGGGGTCTTCCGCAGCCGCACCGGGGCGCTCGCACGCGGCGCCGAGAGCCCCCCGGTCAGCTTCCGGTCGCTCGCCGACACGCAGCTCGTCGTGGTCGGGCCGGGCCAGGACCAGGAGCCGGACCAGGCCACGCAGCTGCGGGTCCTCCTGCGTGACGCGGGTCTCGCGGTCAACGGCGGCCTGGTGCTCGACCGGGGCGCCCCCGGGGCCGGCGTCCGGCTGTCCAACGCCGCCGGCGCCTCGGTGCTGCTGCGTCCCGACGGCTCCCTGGAGCTGCGCCCGGCACCCGGACGTCGGGTCGAGGTCGCCGGCGACCTGGAGACCGGCCGGATCACCTACGAGCCGGCCGGTGGCGGACCGAAGCGGGTGCTGACGTGACCACCGGGCCCGCGTCCCGTGCCGAGCGTCCCTTCCTGGGCGTCGGGTGGAAGTTCCCGATCCAGGTCACGCCGACCGGCGCGATCGCGGTGTCGCGGCTGGAGCAGAAGATCGAGGAGTCGGTCTTCCTGATCCTCTCGACGGGGACGCGGGAGCGCCCGATGCTGCCCGGCTTCGGCTGCGGCATCCACGACCTCGTCTTCGCGCCCGACACCCCGGGCACGGTGGCGGAGGTGTCGGCGGCGGTGCGGGAGGCGCTGGTCGAGCACGAGCCCCGCATCGACGTGCTCGCGGTCGACGTCGCGGCCGCTCCCGGGCAGCCGACGGTGCTGCTGATCCGCGTCGACTACCGCATCCGGGCCAACAACGCCCGCGGCAACCTGGTCTACCCCTTCTTCGTCACCGAGGGGGGCTAGCCGATGCCGCTCGAGGACCACCTGCCCCGGCTGGACGACCACACCTACGACTCGATCGTGGCGGAGATGCGCTCGCGGATCTCGCGCTACACCCCCGAGTGGGCGCCGGTCTGGTCCGACCTCAACGACAGCGACCCGGGCGTGACGATGCTGCAGGTCTTCGCCTGGCTCGGGGAGATGCTCACCTACCGGATGAACCAGGTGCCCGCGCTGAGCCACCTGAAGTTCCTCGAGCTGCTGGGGGTCGAGCTCCGCCCGGCGGAGCCGGCCCGCGTCGAGATGACCTTTCCGATGACCGCCACCCACCCCGAGGCGACCACGATCGTGCCGCTCGGCACCCAGGTGATCGCGGAGACCGCCGGCGGGGGACCACCGCTGGTGTTCGAGGCCACGGCCGCGCTGACCGTCGTACGGCCCCGGCTGGTCGCGGTGCTGGCCTACGACGGCAACCTGGCCTACGAGAGCGCCACCGAGGCCAACGAGCGCGCCTCCTCCTTCCGGCCCTTCGGCCCGACCGCGTCGGTGGGCGCCGCGCTGCTGCTCGGCTTCGAGGCCGCGGCGGCCTTCCCCGCCACCGAGCTGACCCTGCACGCCTGGGCGCCCGACGGCGGGAGGCGCACGTCGGTCACCTGCGGTCCGCTCGGCGCCACCCCCTCCTTCCCCTCCGCCGGCGTGCGCTGGAGCGCGTGGACCGGCGTGGACTGGACGCCGATCACCCTGCTCAAGGACGAGACGCTGGCCTTCACCCGGACCGGTGCCATCGTGCTGCGCACCCCCGAGGGGCTGGTGCCGACGACGGTGCCGCCGGAGCCGACGGCGCTGCACTGGCTGCGCGCCGAGCTGGTGTCGAGCGCCTACGAGCGACCGCCGGTGGTGCAGGCGGTCCGCACCAACACCATGACGCTGACCCAGATGGAGACGGTGCGCGACGAGGTGCTGGGTGGCAGCACCGGCCGCCCGCACCAGGTCTTCCGGGTCACCAACACCCCCGTCCTCGCGGGCAGCCTCGAGCTCGAGGTGGACCAGGGCTCGGGACCGGAGGTGTGGTCGGAGGTCGTCGACTTCCTGGCCTCGGGGGCGCGGGACCCGCACTACGTGCTCAACCGCACCACCGGCGAGGTGCGCTTCGGCGACGGCCGCCACGGGGCGGTGCCGATCGCCAACATCGCCAACCCCGGGGGCAACGTCGTCGCGCGGCGCTACCGCTACGGCGGGGGCACCCACGGCAACGTCCCTGCCGGAGCGCTCACGGCGCTGCGCAACGCCGTCCGGGGGATCGACGAGAACGCCGTGGTCAACCTCGTGGCCAGCTACGGGGGACGTGACGAGGAGACCCTCGACCAGGCCAAGCAGCGCGCCCCGGCGGCCATCCGCGCGCGCGAGCGGGCCGTGACGACCGACGACTTCGAGTTCTTCGCCACCCAGGCGGCGAACGTCGCCCGGGCCCGGGCGCTGCCGCTGCGGCACCCCGACTTCCCCGACGTGGCCGTCCCGGGTGCGATCACCGTGGTGGTCGTGCCGGACTCCGACGACCCCGAGCCGCGGCCCAGCGACGGCACCCTGCGCACCGTGTGCGCCTCGCTCGACCGCCGTCGACTGCTCACCAGCGAGGTGTACGTCGTGCCGCCCACCTACCAGCGCGTCAGCGTCGAGGTCGCGGTGGTCGCCGAGGAGTCGGCCGACCTCGCGCAGGTGCAGCGCGAGGTGGAGGCGACGCTGCTGTCCTACTTCCACCCGCTCACCGGCGGGGAGGACGGGCTGGGCTGGCCCTTCGGCGGCACGGTGTCGTACTCGCGCACCTTCCAGCGGGTCTTCTCCGTGGTGGGGGTCTCCTCGGTCGACCGCCTCCTCCTCACCGTCGCCGGCGTCACGGCGCCGGAGTGCCGCGACGTCCGGCTGCGGCCGGACGCGCTCGCCTCCTCCGTGGCGCACGAGGTGTCCACGACGTACGCCGGGGCAGGTGTGGCATGAGCGCCGTCCCGTCGTCCGCGCCCGCGATGGTGCCGCACGTCGCCGAGCTGCGGAGGCCCCCGCACGACCCGCTCTTCCTCCGGCTCGGCGGGCCGCTGGGCTGGCCGGTCGTCACCGGGACCGTGTCGTCGGACCCGCCCTCGACGCTCGAGCTGCCCCGGCTGAGCACCACCCTGCGGCGCCTGACCGAGCCCTCGGGGAGCCTCGGGGGCCTCCGGGCGCCGGCGGCCACGGTGGTGGGGCACGACGACACCGTCTGGCTGCTGACCCCCGAGGGCCGACTGCGCCGGCTCAACCCGTGCGACCGCGCCTTCGAGGACGTGCCGTGCCTGCCGCCCGCCGCACGGCACCCGGGCCCGGCGGGCGCGCTCGCATGGGCGGCCGGACACCTCTTCGTCACCGACCCGGCGGGCGGCCGGGTGCAGGTGCTGCTCACCCCCCAGCTGGTGCTGCGCGGGGTGTGGACGGCGCCGATGCCCTGGACCCCGGTCGGGGTCGCGGTCGACACGCGGTTCCGGGTGCACGTGGCGGACCCGCGCAACGGCATGGTCCACCACTTCGGCTGGTCGGGGCGCTACCTCGGGCACACCGACGGCGTCGGCGCCTCGGTCCACGTGGCGGTCGCCCACGACGGCTCGCTGCTCGCGGCGGGGCCCGAGACGGCGTACCACCTGGTCGAGGGAGAGGTGCGCGAGGTCGACACCGACGCGGCCGCCGTCGCGACCCTGGTCGGCGCGCTGCCCGGACCCGAGCCCGTGGTGGAGTCGACCGCGGACGGGCTGGTGCACCTGGGCCCGCGGTGCGTCCCACCGTCGGAGCCCGGCTGGTTCGACGCCCACGGTGAGCCCGTGGCGGCCCCGGTGGTGGCCACCGAGGTCTACGAGCGGCAGGCCGACGTCGTGGTCGGCCCCCTCGACAGCCGGATCGACCAGTGCGCCTGGCACCGCGTGGTGCTGGAGGGAGCGCTGCCGCCGGGCTGCTCGGTCGGCGTCGACACCCTGACCGCCCAGGTGCCCTACGCCGCCGCGGAGCTGGCGACGCTCCCGGAGTCGGCCTGGGAGACCCGGCTGGTCGCGACGGCCTTCGACGCCGCGGGCTGGGACGCGCTGGTCCGCAGCCCGGTCGGGCGCTACCTGTGGCTGCGCCTGCGGCTGACCGGCACCGGGGCGACGACCCCGCGGTTGGACGAGGCGGTCGTGGAGATGCCGCGGATCAGCCTGCGCCGACACCTGCCCGCGGTCTACGGCGCCGAGCCCGTCAGCGCCGACTTCACCGACCGGCTGCTGGCGATCTTCGACCGCAGCCTGCGCGACGTGGAGGCCGCGGTCGACGAGCTGCCCGCGCTCTTCGACCCCCGGGCGACGGCACACCTGGACTGGCTGGCCTCCTGGATCGGGCTGCGCCCCGACCACCGCCTCCCCGAGCAGCTCCGGCGCGACCTGGTCGCCGACGCGGCCACCCTGCTGGACCTGCGGGGGACGCCGGCGGGCCTGCACCGGCTGCTGGTGGCGGCGCTCGGGCTCGCCCGCCCCACGCGGGTCGGGTGCGCGGGGACCGTGGGCGCACGCCCCGGCTGCCCGTCGTGCCCGTCGCCCCGGCAGCACTGCCCCCCGAGGCCCGACACGCGGCGGGCCTGGGAGCCGCCGCCGCTGGTCCTGGAGCACTTCCGGCTGCGCCGCTGGCTCGAGGCGGGCGCCGGCACGCTCGGCGACACGAGCGTGCTGTGGGGCGAGTCGGTGGTGCGTCGCAGCCAGCTCGACCGCAACGCGCAGGTCGGCCGGACGGCGCTGAAGGGCACCCAGGACCCGCTCCGCGACCCCTTCCACGTGCACGCCCACCGCTTCACCGTCTTCGCCCCGGGATCCGCGGGGCGCACCGAGGAGCAGCGCCGCGCCCTCGAGCGGCTGGTCGCCTGGGGCAGCCCGGCGCACACCGTCGGCACCGTCGAGTACGTCGCCCCGCGGCTGCGCATCGGGGTGCAGTCCTCGATCGGCCTCGACACGGTCGTGGCACGGCTGCCGGGGGGCGTGACGCTGGGGGCGACCCCGCTCGGCGCGGCCTCCGTCCTCGACGGCGAGGAGCGCCGCCCGCTCTCCCGGAGCGCTCTCGGAACCACGACGGTCCTGCAATGACCAGGAGGAGCCTGCCATGAGCACCCAGCTCGACCACACCGCCCACGACCCGGGTCACGCCGGCGGCTGCGGCTGCGGCTCCTGCGCGGTCGTCGCCTTCGAGCGCAACAACTACTTCACCGGCAAGCTGCTGCTCGAGCGCGACTTCACCGACGAGCAGCAGTACCTGCGCGACAAGCTGCGCCACCACAACCAGCGGCTGCACGGCAGCGGGGTCGTGTGCGGCCTCCGGATGGTGCAGCACCCGAACCCGGACTGCCGCGACCGGTTCCTGCGGCTGACGCCGGGCACCGCGATCGACTGCTGCGGCAACGACGTCCTGGTGCCCGCGGAGGAGGACGTCGAGCTCGCGGCACTGCCGGCACTCGCCGCGCTGGACCCCGCCGACGAGACCCTCCACGACGTCGCCATCTGCCTGTCCTACCGCGAGTGCGGCCACGAGCCGGTCCCCGTGCTCTACGACGAGTGCGGGTGCGACGACGACCGCTGCCTGCCCAACCGGATCCTGGAGTCCTTCCACGTCGAGGCGGTGCTCGACCCGCCGGCCGCGCCCGCCGGGTGGACCGGGCCCGCGCTGGTCCGGGTCGCGGACCTGGCCGTGCCCGACGCCCGCCACGTCGTGGACCTGGGGGACGGCGCGGTGGCGGTCGCGGACGCGACCGGGGTGCACCGGGTCGAGGCAGACGGCACGATCTCGGCGAGCACCGCGCCGGCCACGGTGGTGCACGGCCTCGACCTCGCCTCCGGCGGCGCGCTCTACCTCACTCGCGAGGACGCCGCCGGCGCCCTGGTGGTGGCCGTGCTCGACCCGGCCGACCTGGCCCAGACCCACGAGCTGGCCCTGCCGGGCAGCACCGGTCCCGCCACCACCGGCGTGCTCGCGGACGGCCGGCTGCTGGTGCTGCAGCCGGGACCGGGCACCCTGGCCGTGCTCGCGGCCGACCTCGAGACCGGCGGCACCACCGCCCCGGTGGACGTCACCGTGGACGCCGACCGCGGGCTGCTGGCGACGCACCCCACCGACGCGACGGCGTACCTCGCCGCGGACGCCGCCTCCGGCGACCCCGACCCCGGGCGGGTCGACGCGCTGGACCTCACCGACGCCACCACGGCGGCCCCGGTGCCGCTGACGACGCTGCCGGCGGGCGCACGGGTCGCCGCGCTCGCCACCACGGGTGCGGGTGCCGACGCCACCGGCCTGGTGTCGCTGGCCGACGCGACCCTGCTGCTGCTCGACCTCGCCGACGGCTCCACGCACGGACAGGCCACGCTCGCCGGACCGGCCCACCTCGCCGGCTCCGGCCTGGGTGGCGGCCCGTGGGTCGTCGCAGTCCTCGCCGATCCCGCCCAGCCGAGCACGAGCGGGGTGCAGGTCGTCGGTCTCGGCCGGCTCCGCCAGGGGCGCCCCGACGCGATCGGCCCGGTCACCGGCTTCGCCGGCACCGCGCGCGACGTCACGGTCGCCGCCGACGACTCCCGCGTGCTCGTGCCGTACGCCGGCGCGGACGGGGAGCCCGGTGGGGTGGCGGTGCTGGAGGTCACGGTGTCCGACTGCCGTACCGGCTGGGAGGAGCTGACCGACTGCCCCTCCTGCGAGCACGCCGACTGCGTCGTGCTGGGCACCGTGCGCGGCTACCGGCCGGGCTTCTCGGTGCTCGACCTGCCCACGGGGCCCGGGGTCCCGGCGCCCGACCCCGCGGCCGACGCCGCGGCCCGGGTGGCGCGGCTCGACAACCACGCCGGCCGCACCCGGCTGCGCAGCACCGCCGCCCTGGAGCGCACCCTCGCATGCCTGCTGGACCGGGGCGTCGGCCGCGACGGTCTCGACGGGCAGGACGGGCAGGACGGGCAGGACGGGCAGGACGGCCAGGACGGGCAGGACGGGCAGGACGGGCAGGACGGGCAGGACGGGCAGGACGGGCAGGACGGCGAGGGTCTGGAGGCGGACCTGAACCAGGTGGTCCAGCTGAGCTGGCGGCACGGCGACACCGTGCAGCTCAACGCCGGCACCGTGATCGACGAGCAGGGCAACGCCGTCGACGGGCTGGTGATGGTCTTCGCCAAGGCCGTCGAGGTCGGCCTCGTCGACGCCGAGCACGTCTTCACCGTCGATGCGCCCAACCCGTTCGCGCCCGACCAGGCCGTCGAGGTCGGCCTGCGCTGCCGCGGCCCCCTCGAGGGGCGCGTGGTCCCGGTCAAGGTAGTCAGCGAGGCCGGCGGCCTGGTCGAGCGTGCCGAGGTCACCCCGGGCGAGGACTTCTCCCACGCGATCGCCTTCGTCTTCTCCGACCGCGTCAAGCGGCTGGTCGAGGTGCTCGGCGACCGGGCCGACTTCGGGGTGGCGCTGCGGGGCGAGTTCGTGCTGGACCGCAAGGACCAGCCGACGGGGGAGAAGCGGTGGGCCCTCGACGCCGAGTTCACCCGTGCCGAGCTGCCCAGCGGTGACCGTCCCGCGGGCAGTGGCGTCGGGGTGCAGGGCGGTCTGTTCCAGAGCTGGTTCCGCGTGATCTTCGGCTAGAGCGAGGTGTGACCCATGTATCGACAGCAGAGCCCCGGAGGGTGCGGGTGCGGCGGCGGGGTGTCCGGGTCGGGCACCGCCGGGCGGCAGCGCCTCGGGCACATCGACGCCCAGGGTCGCTGCGTGTGCAGCGACTGCGAGGAGTGCGACGGCCTGACCTGCCTGTGCCGTCCCCGCTTCTACGACGGTCAGCTGCTCACCGCGGCCACCTTCACCAAGCTCGACCACTACGTGGTCGCCAAGTCGCGGCTGCACAACCGCTACCTGCACGGCGTCGGCGTCGTCTGCGGCCTGGAGGCGGTGTGCAGCCCGTGCGACGACACCGTGACGGTGCGTCCCGGCTACGCGCTCGGTCCGTGCGGTGAGGACATCGTGGTCCCCGGCGACGCCACCGTCGACGTGGCCGGACTGATCCGCGCCCAGCGCCAGGCGGGGAGCCGCCCGGACTGCCCGCCGTACTCCGAGCCGACCCGCGACACCGAGGCCGCTCGGCAGCGGTGGGTGCTGGGGATCTGCTACGACGAGCGCCCCGGCCGCCCGGTCGCGGGCCTCAAGCGTGCCGGCTCCTCCTGCGGCTCCTCCTGCGGCGGCTCGTGCGGGGGTTCCTGCGGGGGCGCCCGCGGGGGCTCCGGCGGGGCAGTCGGGACCGGCTCCTGCGGGTGCGGCGGGGGGTGCGGCTCGTCGGCCTCCTCGGCCCCCAGCACCTGTGAGCCGACGGAGATCTGCGAGGGCTACCGCTTCACGCTGACCAAGGTCCGCCCCGGCGACGTCCGCCGCCCCGACGGCGTCGCCCAGGCGCAGGCGTACGCCGCCGCCGACGGACGGGCCTCGCTGCCCGAGGTCGTGCAGGCCTGCCTGGCCCGGCTGGCCCAGGCGCTCACCTCGGTGCCGGTCAACCCCACCCCCGCTCAGGTGCTGGACTACGCCGCCCAGCTCAAGGACGACCTGCGTGAGCTGCTGGCGACCTCCAACGTCCACGACTGCACCCTGGCGCGGCGCCTCGGTGAGGTGGTGATCCCCGACGGGGGCGACCCGGACGCCCTGCCGAAGGCGCAGGCGGCGATCGTGGCGATGCTGCAGCTCGTCATCGAGCTCTTCCGCGACTGCCTGTGCTCCGCGCTGCTGCCGCCCTGCCCGGTCGGGTGCGCCGACGACTGCGTGCCGCTCGCGGTGGTGACGGTGCGCTCCTCCGACCTCGCGGTCCTCGACGTGTGCAACTGGAGCGCCCGCCAGTTCGTGATCACCATGCCGACGCTGACGTACTGGCTCGGGTGGCTCCCGGTCTTCGGCGTGCTGCGCTCCTCCCTGGAGCGGCTGTGCTGCACCCGCCCGGAGCGGCCGCGCTTCGGGGTGACCGACGGCCTGCGCTTCCGCGCCGCCAGCCGCAGCCAGGCGCGCGTGTCGACGGCCGCGCGTGCCGGTGCGGCGGCCGGGGCAGCGACCGGGGAGGTGGCCGGGGAGGCGAACGGCGAGGCGACCGGGACGGGCGCCACCACCGAGCGCGCCGACGACGCCGCGGCGGCTCCGTTCGTCGCCCTGGCCGGGCAGTACTCCCAGGCCTGGTCGTCGCTCTCGGGGCTCGAGGCGACGGTGCTCGGGGCGCTCGGCGGTCGCAGCGGGCGCAACCAGCCGATGGCCAGCGAGACCGAGCTCGCGCACCCGCTCACGGCGCTCACCATGGGCCGGGTTGGGGTCGACGCCCTCGTCGACCTGCTGCCCCCGGACCTGGCGCGGCGCTTCGTGCCGGACGCCGCGGTGGGCGGCCAGGCCGAGCCGGCGCCCGAGCCCGAGCCCCCGGGCCCCGCCGTCGCCGACCGGCTGGCGGACCTGGAGCAGAGCCTGACCAAGCTGCGGCGCAAGGTCGACACCCAGGCCCGCACCATCCGGGCCCTGCGCGCGGAGGGGCCGCAGCGATGACCGAGGTGGAGTCCCGGCCGCGCTTCTACGAGGGGCAGTACCTCGCCGCCGCCGACCTGACCGCGGGCGTCGACTACACCCGCACCCAGCGCGCGCGGCTGCTGCTGGGGGGGCACCGGTGGGGGATCGCGCTCGGCCTGGACCTGATGGAGGTGCCCGGGCCCCAGGGCGTCCTCGACGTGGTGCTCCAGCCCGGCTACGCCTGGGACGGCTTCGGCCGACCGGTCGTGGTGGGGGAGCCGGCCAAGCTGGCGACCAGTCTCTTCACCTCCTTCGACGCCCTGTTCTCCCCGGGGGCCCCGGTGCCACCACCGGTGGCGGTGGAGGTGTGGATCCGCTACGACGAGGCCCTCGGCGGCGGCCCCCGCCCCGGCTTCGAGACCTGCGAGCAGGGGGCGGCCTACAGCCGCGTCACCGAGCGCTACGCGATCGAGGCCGGGCCACGGCCCGACGTGGCCTCGCGTCGCGACGCGATCGAGCTGGCGGGTCGCAGCATCGACGCGAGCCAGGCACTGCGTGCCTTCGACCCCGCCGCGCCGGTGATCGAGGACGCCAGCGTGCCCCACCAGGTGCTGCCCGAGGAGGGCGAGCCGGCGCTGTGGCTGCTGCCGCTCGGGGTGGTCAGCTACCAGCCCGGCGACCCCGGGCGGCTGGTCGCCCGCAGCGCCGAGGTGCTCGCCCGGCACCGCCGCAGCCGGGAGTACGCCGGCGTGGTCGCCGGCTCGGTCGAGGCGAGCGGGGGTGTGGTCCGGGTGCACGACCGGGCCAAGCCCTACTCCACCTTCGCCAGCGACGAGCTGCTCCGCGTGGAGGGCGACGTCCGCGCCGACGGCGACGTGCGGATCTACGGCCGCAGGCTGGAGTTCGTCTCCCGCGCCGAGACCACGCCGCTGCCGGTGCACGTCGTGCGCCGCGACGACGCCGGGGCGGGCACGTCCGCGCTCACCCTGGTCATCGGCGACAAGGAGGCCGGGCGCAACCGGCTCGTGGTCGCCCGCCAGTCGGGTCCGGACGCCTACGAGTCCCAGGTCGTGGTGACCGACCAGGGGCGCGTCGGCGTGGGCACCGAGGAGCCCCGGGCACCGCTGCACCTGCCCGAGGGGGGCCTGCAGATCGGCACCGGCACCTCGGCCGCCGACCAGGAGAAGAACTTCGCGCTCGTCTCCAGCGACGGGGGCGCGCGCGGCCTGCGCTTCCTGCACAGGGACGCCACCACGGGGCCGGCGCTGATGACGCTGACCGCCACCGGGCGGCTCGGCGTCGGGGCCACCGCGCCCACCCACCCGCTGCACGTGGCTGGCTCGCTCGGCATCCGGCAGCACTCGCTGTACCTCAGCGGCAACGAGGCGTGGAGCAGCCTGAGCTTCAACGCCCACCACGACGAGGCCAACACCGCCTGGGAGTTCCCCGAGCCCAGCCGGCCGGCGGTGACCCTGGAGATGGACGCGGCGGGGGGACGGCCGCGCTTCCAGGTCTGGTCGACCCCCTCGACCAGCAACGTGAGCTGGGTGCAGCGCTTCGGCATCGACGGGCACTCCGGCAACGTCGGCATCGGCGTGGGGGCTCCCGCCGAGCGGCTGCACGTCGACGGCGATATCCGCTTCCGCGACATGTTCGCGCTCGGCGCCCAGCGCAAGCTGCGGGTCGTCTGGGGCGCCGTCGACGGCGCGGGTGCCCGCGTCGTCGGCGACGGCTTCGGCTCGGCGCGCGCCACGGAGGGCCGCTACGAGCTGGCCTTCGCACCGCCCTTCTTCGAGCGACCGGTGCTGGTCGCGAGCCGGGTCTTCGGTGACGTGACCGTGCCCGCCGGGCCGGTCGACGCCGGGCAGACCGTCCTGGTCGACCTGGTCGAGCCGGCCCGGGCGCTGGTGGCGACCGCGGACGGTGGGGGCGACCCGGCCGACGGCGGCTTCACGTTCGTGGCCATCGGGCCGGCCGGACCATGAGCCGGGGGACGAGGGAGGAGGAGCAGGGATGAGCCAGGAGCAGGAGATGGACTGGTGCCTCGGGCGGCTGCAGCAGCTGCGGGGCGAGTACGCCGCGGGCGAGGGCCAGCTGACCGACCTGGAGCGGCGCCGGGGCGACGTCCGCGACCAGCTGCTGCGGATCGAGGGGGCGATCCGGGTGCTGGAGGAGCAGCTGGCCTCGGCCCCCATCCAGGCACCGGTCCAGGCGCCGGTCCAGGCCTCTCGGGCAGCCGACCCGGCGACGGGGTGAGGCCACGGTGTCCCCGGCCCCCGACGTGATGGTCCGCCGGCTGGTGGCGCAGTGCCGGCTGCCACCGAGCGGGTCCGAGGCCGACCTGCGCACCGCCCTGCACGACCTCACCACCCCGTTGCAGGCCGCGTCGGCCGGCCTCGAGGGGTTCTGGCTGCTCCGGCGACTCGACGTGACCACCCGGGTCGGGAGCCGGTGGGGCCCGGACGAGGTCTCGCGAGCCGTCGCCCGGACGGTCGCGGCCGGCGTGCGGCGCCGGGCGCGGGCGGGGGTCGACTCCGCGACGGTGCGCTGGTGGCCCGACCGCGAGGCCTTCGTGGCGGACTACCTGCTCGACGTCGCGCGGGGGCTCGCCGACGGCCGCTGGGAGTACGCCGCCCTGCCGGCGTCCGGCTCCTGGCCGGACCGCGCGCTGGCCCTGGCGCGCCAGGACGGGGCAACCCTGGCGGGGGCGCTCGCGGGGCTCCCGTCCGCCGACCTCGACGCGCTGGCCGAGCAGGTGCGGGGCGACCGGCTGCTCGAGACGCTCGCCGGCCCCGACGGCGCCACGGCGCCGGTCGGGGCCGCGACCCGCCGCCTGCGTGCCACCGGCCGCCTCACGGCGACCGGCTCCACCGCGCTAGTGCTCGCCCTGGAGGCCGCGGGCGCCCGGTTCGCCGAGGTCGGGCAACCGT
>JBQGFI010000410.1:0-6801 GCA_052040065.1 Marmoricola sp. | reverse complement strand
GCGGCACCGGGCTCTCCACCCCCTACCCCACCTCGTACGCCGCGGCGCGCGACGCCGACCCGGCGCGCGAGGCGGCGTACCTGCGCCACTTCCGCGCCGACGCGATCGTCCGCGACGCCGAGCTGCTCCGCGAGCACCTGGGCGTGCGGCGGTGGAGCCTCCTCGGGCAGTCCTTCGGCGGCTTCTGCGCGCTGCACTACCGCTCCGCCTTCCCCGACAGCCTGGCCGCGACGTTCTTCACCGGCGGGCTGCCACCGGTCGGCATGCCACCCGGGGAGGTCTACGCCGCCACCTTCCGCCAGGTCGCCACGCTGGAGGCAGGTCACCACGCGCGGTGGCCCCAGGACGCGGCGCGGCTCGCCCGGGCGCTCGAGGCCTGCGCCGCCGGCGAGGTGCTGCGCCCCGACGGCGCGCCGCTGACGCCGCGCCTGCTGCGCACGGTCGGCAACCAGCTCGGGCTCCACGGGGGCAGCGAGGCGATCCACCACCTGCTCGAGCGCGACCCGCGCTCGGCGGCCTTCGCCGCCGACGCCGTCGGGCTGCTGCCCTTCGGCGGGCGCAACCCGCTCTACGCCGTGATCCACGAGTCCTGCTACGCCGACGGCGCCGCCACCCGGTGGGCGGCCGACCGGGCCCGGCCCGAGGGCCACGACGGCCTCACCGGCGAGCACGTCTTCCCCTGGCACTTCGAGGACGAGCCCGCGCTGGTGCCGTACGCCGCGACGGCCGACCTGCTCGCGGCGGAGTCGTGGCCCCGGCTCTACGACCCCGAGCGCCTCGCGAGCGTCGACCTGCCGGGCGCCGCCGCGATCTACACCGACGACCCCTTCGTGCTGCGCGAGCACGGCCACGCGACGCTGCAGCTGCTGCCCGGCGTGCGGGCCTGGGAGACCTCGGCGTACCTGCACAACGGGCTGCGGCACGCGGGGCCCGAGGTGCTCGACCGGCTGCTGCAGCTGGCCGGCGACCGCTAGCGCGACCGCGACGGGTGGACCTGGTCCAGGTTCTGGGGCACTCAGTCTCGCATTTTCGTCCGTATTGGGGGTATATCACCCTAGGCTGGCCCCACGATCGCTCCCCCCACGGTCGAGAAGAGGCCTGTGATGACCGCCTGGCGCCAACCCCGCCGACTCCGCTCCGAGGAGACCCCCGCTCCCGCCGAGGTCCGGGCGACCTCTGCCAGCGTCACCGTGGACGCGACCCTGGCCGGCTGGGCCTACCTGCTCCGGTCGCCGCGCGCCGAGGCGCGCAGCACCCGCACCGCCGCTCACCTGGGTGGTCTGCTCGCGCTGACCTCGCTGGTGGTCTACATCGGCTGGCGGGTGCTCTTCACCTTGCCGGCCGGCGGCTTCGACCTGGTCGCCGCGTGGCTGCTGGTCGGCTTCGAGGCGCTGGCCATGAGCGGCCTGCTGGTCCGGATCGTCACGCTGTGGAACATCGACGCCCGTGCGCCCCGCCGGGTCACCGAGGTGGAGGACGGCCTGCGTGCCGTCGTGATGATCCCGACCTACAACGAGCCGGTCGAGGTGATCGCCCCCACCATCGCCGCGGCCGTCGAGCTGCAGCCCGCCCACGAGACCTGGGTGCTCGACGACGGCGACCGCGACTGGGTCCGCGCCATGTGCGAGGAGTTCGGCGCGCGCTACATCAGCCGCCCGACGCACGAGCACGCCAAGGCCGGCAACATGAACCACGCCCTGGCCCTGATGCAGGCCGAGTCCGCCGAGGGCGCCGACCCGCTCGACGTCATCGCCGTGCTCGACTGCGACCACGTGCCGCTGCCGACCTTCCTGACCGACACGCTCGGCTGGTTCGACGACCCCGAGCTGGCCCTGGTCCAGGGACCGCAGACCTACTACAACTCCGGCGCCTTCGACGACGACGGCATCACCGGCGAGCAGGGCATCTTCTTCCACGTGCTCCTGGCGGGCCGCAACCACGACGGCGCCGGGCCCTTCTGGTGCGGCTCGACCTCGCTGATCCGCACCTCGGCCCTGGTCCAGATCGGCGGCATCGCTACCGACACCATCGTCGAGGACATGCACACCACGCTGGGGCTGATCCGCCAGGGCTGGAAGACGGTCTACCACCACCAGACCCTCGCCCTCGGCCTCGCGCCCGCCACCGCCGACCAGTACCTGCTGCAGCGACGTCGCTGGGGCATGGGCTGCATGCAGGTGATGGCCAAGGAGAAGCTGTGGGGCGCCAAGCGCTGGCTCTCCTGGCGCAACTACTACGAGTACCTCAGCGGCACCGTCTGGTGGCTCGAGGGCGTCGCGACGATCGCGCTCTTCCTGGTGCCCGCCGTGGTGCTGCTCAGCGGCGCCGAGACCTCCACCGCTCCCCCGCTGGTCTTCGCCGTGGTCTTCGGCTCGATGCTCGCGGTCCGGATGTGGGGCACCAAGAAGCTCTTCCGCGGCCACCTGCACTGGCCCTCGGCCTTCGCGCTGCGCATGTTCCGCATCCCCATCGGGCTCTCGTGCGCCTGGTGGCTGCTCACGCGCCGCACCCTCACCTTCGAGGTCACCCCCAAGTCCGGCGACGAGGAGCGCACCCGCGGACGGGTGCCGCTGGTCCTGCTGGTGCTGATCGTGCTCGTGACCGGCACCCTGCTGTACGCCGCCGCCGGCGCCCTCGGACTCGTGCCGTGGCGCGCGACCCCGTCGGCGACCGTGGCCTCGGCCGCGTGGCTGCTGCTCGCCGACGTCGTGCTGATCCTCGGCACCCGGCGGATCAGCCACCCCGACTTCGCCTCCAGCCGTCGCAACGCCCACCGGGTCGCCGTCACCGCCGAGGTCGAGATGGCCGGCGTCCGCGGGCAGCTGGTCGACATCTCGGTCGGCGGCGCCGCCGTGCGCTTCCCCTCCGGGTCGGCGCCCGCGACCGGTCAGGTGGAGCTGCGCCTGCCCGGCGCCGAGGCGGTGCCGATGTCGGTGGTGCGCGTCCGCGAGGCCGACGGCTACGACGTGGTGTCGTGCCGCGTGCTGGCCGACGACTGGGCGTCGTACCGGGTGATGTCGCGGTGGCTCTTCCACACGCCCCCGGGCGCGGTGTCGGGCATCCCCGACGGCGTACCGGCGGTGGCCGCGACGAAGTGGCGCAAGACGCCGGGCGCGGTCAGCTCCTTCGGTGACCCCGAGTTCGACACGCTGGTGTCGCTGCCCCACACGAGCACCTCGTTCCGGGGCTCCGAGGGCGCATGACCCGCGACGTCAAGCCCTGGGTGGTCCCGATCCGGGACCCCCGCACCCGGGCGCGGCACGCCAAGGCGTGGTGGCTCCACGTGCTGCTGGTCGGCGCCCTCGTGGTGCTCCAGGGTCTGCTGCCGACCGGGGCCACCTCGCGCGACGTGGTCTACGCGCTGGTCACGCTCTCGGGCGTCCTCGGCACCGTGGTCGGGATCCGGCTGCACCGTCCGCGGCACGCCCGTGCCTGGTGGTACGTCGCCGCGGGCCTGGGCTGCTGGTTCGTCGGCACCACCTCCTCGCGGCTGGGCAGCGAGCCGGTCGCCTTCTGGGGGTTCTGGGCGCTGATCCTGGGCTACCCGGTGATCGCCTTCGGCCTCTTCGAGATGGCCCGCGCCCGGGCGCCGCGCCGCGACCGCGCCGGCGTCATCGACGCGTGGACCGTGGCCCTCGGCCTCGGCCTGATCGTCTTCGTCTTCCTGGCCCAGCCGAGCTTCGAGTCGGTCCCCGGCCTGCTGGCCTCGCTGCAGGCCAGCGCCTTCCCCCTCGGCAGCATCCTGCTGCTCGCCGGCTTCGTCCGGGTCGCCGTCACCCCCGGCACGCTGACGCTCTCCTCGCGGCTGCTCTTCGCGGCGCTGGGGCTCAAGCTCGTGGCCGACCTGCTGCGGACCACCGGCCTCGTCTACGGGGGCGGGCAGCCCGCCTGGCTCGACACCGTCTGGCTCGCCGCGTGGACCTGCTGGGGCGCCGCGGCGCTGCACCCCTCCATGACGCGCACCACCGAGCCCGGTGGCTCCTCCGACAGCAGCCTGAACCGTCAGCGACTCGTCCTGCTCGGGGTCGCGGCCGCGCTGCCCCCCGCCATGCTCGTCGTCCAGCACCTGCTCGGCCAGGAGATCGCCGTGTGGCCGATCGCGATCGGCTCGCTGCTCATCGTGGCCCTCGTGCTCACCCGTGTCGGCCTCGCGCTCTACCGCATCGCCGAGGTCAGCCAGCAGGCCAACGAGCTGCAGGACCAGCTCGCCTTCGAGGCCACCCACGACGCCCTCACCCTGCTGCCCAACCGCGCCCACGGCCTGAAGCTGCTCGAGGACGCCCTCGACCGCGCCCGCCGCACCCGCGGCACCACGACCGTGATGTTCCTCGACCTCGACGGCTTCAAGCTGGTCAACGACACGCTCGGCCACCGCGCCGGTGACCAGCTGCTGCGCCGCATCGGTGAGCGCCTGCAGCGCGCGGTCCGCGGCAGCGACCAGGCGATCCGGCGGGGCGGCGACGAGTTCGTCGTCGTCATGGAGACCCTCGCCGACGCCGAGACCGCTCTGCAGGTGGCCGGACGGCTCATCGCCACCGTGTCCCAGCCGGTGCACCTGGGCCCGCAGGGCACGGCGCACGTGGGTGCCAGCGTCGGCATCGCCCAGACCGTCGCGGGCGGCACCGACGCGGCCACGCTGCTCAACGAGGCCGACCTGGCGGCGTACCGGGCCAAGCGGGCGGGCAAGGGCCGCGCCGAGGTCTTCGACTCCGACATGCGCGAGGGACTCAGCTCCCAGGAGCGGCTGGCCACCGAGCTGCGCGCGGCGCTCGCCCGCGACGAGCTGGTGCTCCACTACCAGCCGGTGATCGACTCGGTGACCGGCGAGGTGCGTGGCTACGAGTCGCTGGTGCGCTGGCAGCACCCGACCCGGGGGCTGCTGTCGCCGGGCGACTTCCTGCACGTCGCGGAGACCTCCGAGCTGATCGCCGAGGTCGACCGCTGGGTGCTGCGCCGTGCCACCGCGCAGCTGCAGACCTGGGTCGACCAGCGCGGCTTCGACCGCCTCGTCGTCGCGGTCAACATCTCCCCCGTGACCGCGGCCCGCAGCCGACTGGTCGACGACGTCGCCGAGGCCCTCGACCTCTCCGGGCTGCGGCCCGACCGGCTGGTCCTGGAGCTGCCGGAGCGGGTGCTGGAGGACACCGGCCGCACCGTCGTGCACCTGCACCGGGTGCGCGCGCTCGGCGTCTCGGTGAGCATCGCGGACTTCGGCTCGAGCCTGGGGGCCCTGGCCCGGCTGGCCGCGCTCCCGGTCAACGTCGTCAAGATCGGACGCTCGGCGCTCGAGGTCGACACCCCGCTGGGCAACCGGCTGCTGCAGCTGATGATCCAGGGCGCGCACGCGGTGGGGCTCAGCGCCGTCGCCGAGGGGGTCGAGCGCGACGAGCAGCTCGCGGCGCTGCGGTCGCTGGACTGCGAGATGGTGCAGGGCTACCACATCGCCCGGCCGATGACGGCCGAGGACGTGCCGGCCTTCCACTACACCCAGAACGAGGACCGCTTCAGCGGGCTGCTGCGCTGAAGCGCGCGGACCCCGAGGCCAGCACGGCGTCGATCTCCTCGGGGGGCACCGGGCGCGACCACAAGAAGCCCTGGGCCACGTCGCACCCCAGGGCCAGCGCCCGGGAGGCGTGCTCGGGAGTGGAGACCCCCTCGATCACGGTGTCGAGCCCGAGCTCCTCGGCGATCCGCAGCACGGCGCGGACCACGCTCTCGCCCCGGCCCCCCAGGGCCTCGGTGAAGAAGCGGTCGACCTTGATGCCGTCGACCGGCATCTCCACCAGCTGACGCAGCTCGGACCACCCGGTGCCGAAGTCGTCGAACCAGATCTTGAAGCCGTGCGCCCGCGCCTCCATCAGCTGGTCGGCGCTGCGCACGACGTCGGCCGGACGGGCCGACTCGGTGAGCTCGAGGTCGACCTGCTCCGGTGCGACGCCCTCGCTGTGCACCACGTCGAGGATCGACTCGACCCAGTCGGGCTCGTCGAGGTGGCGTCCGGAGAGGTTGACCGAGATGCGCAGGTCGGGGCGGGTCCGGTGCCAGCGGGCCAGGTGGGCCACGGCGTCGCGGATCACCGCCATGTCGAGCCGGTCGACCAGGCCGGACTGCTCGGCCAGCGGGACGAAGTCGCCCGGCCGGGCCACCTCCTCCTCCCCCACGCGCCAGCGGGCCAGCGCCTCGAAGCCCACCAGCGCGCCGTCGTCGAGGTGCACGAGCGGCTGGAACCACGCCTGGATGTGACCCTGCTCGATCGCGTCGAGCAGGCTGCTGACCGCCGCCGACTGCGGCGGCGGGACGAGGACCCGCATCAGGTCCATCTGGTCCTGCAGCACCGCCGCGAAGGCGCGCAGCGTCTCGACGTCGTCGTCGGTGGCACGGTCGGAGGGCGGTCCGCCCACGCACAGCGCCCCCGCGAGGGCGCCGGCGTCGTCGCGCAGCGGCACCGCGAGCAGGTCGCGGCGTACGACGGCGTCACCGTCGCGCACCGCCTCGGCCGCCTCGAGCAGCGCGGCCTGCAGCTCCCCACCCCGCGAGATCGGCCGCATCTCCTCGCCCACGAGCACGCACGCGAGCCCGTCGCGGTAGCCCATGCTGCGCGTCGCCAGCGCCACGACCCTCCCGGCGCCCCCGTGCAGGGATCGCACGCGCGAGGGCTGGGCCATGGGCGTCACCCTACGCGGCCACACCCCACCGCCGAGGCTCCCCCGCGCCGGGGACCCCCGCGTGCCCGACGGTCGCATACGCGCGGACAGAAGTCCCGGACGCTGTCCGGGTTCGCCCCGCTTCGTCCCGGTAGCG
>JBQGFI010000409.1:0-1798 GCA_052040065.1 Marmoricola sp. | reverse complement strand
GCACGTTGGACACGTGGACGCTGACGGTCTTGGTGCTGATGAACAAGGCCCGGCCGATCTCGGCATTGCTGCGGCCGGCGGCGACCAGCTCGAGCACCTCGTGCTCGCGGGGGGTCAGCACCCCGCGTCCGGTGTCGGGTCCGGGCTCGTCGAGCAGGGCGCCGGCGCCCAGCCGGTCGGCGGTCGCGCGCGCCAGCTCCGCGGGCCCGCGGGCCTCGGCGGGGCGGCCGAGGGTGCGCAGCAGGCCGGCGCGCCGGCCCCGGACCACCGCGAGCTCGGGCTCGTGGCCGAGGTCGAGGAACAGCTGCTCGGTCTCGTGCCAGCGGGTGAGCAGCTCCTCGGCGTCGGGCGCATCGATCCCGCTGGTCCAGCGGGCGCGCAGGGTCTCCGCCTCCAACCGCTTGTACCAGGCCTGGCCCTCCACGCCCCACAGACCGGAGACCGACGAGTAGCGGTCGACCGCGGTGGCCCCACCGGCGTACCAGTCGTCGATCAGCTCGTGCACCTCGGTCCGCCGGCTCGCGGTGAGCGCCGGCAGCAGGCTCACCAGCTCGCCGATCGCCACCGCGGCCAGCCGGATCCGGGCGCTGAACCAGGGGTGCCAGATCCGCTCCAGCGTGCCGACCGCGGCCTGGTGCGCGGCGATCAGCGCGGCGTCGTCGCCGCGACGGCCGGCGACGCGGAGCTCGAGCGGCGCGGCGTGGATGATCACCGCACCCTCCAGCTCCCAGGTGTCGCGCAGGGCGGCCAGGGCGTCGTCGATCCGCTCGCCCCGGGCGAGGTGGACGGCCAGCCGGACCGCGTCGAGCATGGCCCGCGGCACGGCCGGGGCCTGCGGGTGGTCGGCCGGGGCGCAGAGCTCGAGCACCTCGTCCCACCGGCCCTGGATCAGTCGGATCTGCGCCAGCTTCCACCGGCTCTCCAACACGTACGGCGACCACGGCAGCCCGGCCCGGTCGCCGCGTTCCATCGCCGAGGCGCACCAACGGCCGGCGGGCTCCCACTCGCAGGCGTCCTCGTACGACCGCGCCAGCAGGTAGCGCGCCCGGAGCTCGGCGTCGAGCGCACCCACCGCGGCCGCCTGTTCGACCGCCGCCTCGAGCGCCCGGCGCGCCGTGGTCGCCTCGCCCGGCCGGCGGAGCCGACTGAGGGTGGTGGTGATCTCCGAGGCGAGCACGGGCAGGTCGAGGTGCTCGGCCATCCGCAGCGCGGCCATGCCCGCGACCAACGCGTCGTCGAGCCGTTCGGCGTTCTCCAGCACCCGCGCGTGGTTGGACAGCAGCTCGGCCCGGAGCTCGGACTCGGTGTCGGGCAGCAGGCTCACCGCCTCGGTGGACAGGGCCACGCAGTCGCGGTCGGTCTCGATGATCAACAGGTGCACGGCCAGCGTCGACAGCAGCAGCGGACGCCAGGTGGGCGGGGCGCCGGCGGGCAGCCGGTCGAGCTGGTCGGTGAGCAGCGCGGCCGCCCGCTGCCCGTTGCCGCCCGACCGCAGCGCCGAGGCGGCCGACACCGCGATCCGGGCCACGTCGACGTCGGGGGCCGACGGATCGCCGGACCGCAGCCCGACGGCCAGACCGAGCGCCTGCTCGTAGTGCCGGGCCGCCTCCTCCGGACCGCCGACCGACCGGGCCTCGTCGCCGGCCTCCAGGCTGGCGGCCAGCGCGGTGGCCCGATCGTGCGCGAGCAGGGCGTGCCGGGCCAGCTCGGCCGCGGTGCCCTCGACCGCGCCCGAGGTCAGCGCCGTGACGAAGGCGGCGTGCAGCCGGACCCGCTCGCCGGGCAGCAGGTCGTCGTA
>JBQGFI010000408.1:0-1717 GCA_052040065.1 Marmoricola sp. | reverse complement strand
GTCGCGCTGGTGGTCAGCCTCGTCGTCTACGCCATCAGCTTCTTCCTCACCCGGCTGCTGTCGCGCTACCGCGAGCTGTCGGCGGACCGGGCGGGCGCCTACCTCACGATGAAGCCGGCGGCGCTGGCCAGCGCGCTGCAGAAGATCACCGGCGAGATGTCGACGATCCCCCAGAAGGACCTCCGGGCGAGCAAGGCGATGAACGCCTTCTTCATCGCGCCGGCGGTGAAGGGCGTCGACCTGAAGACGCTGACCTCGACCCACCCGTCGCTGGAGCAGCGGCTCGAGCAGCTCGCCCGGATCCAGGCCGAGCTCGGCCGTCCGGGCGCCTGATGGGCCTCTGGAAGGCGATCACCGGGCGCAGCGAGCCGGTGCGCGCTGACCTCGACGCGCTCTTCGAGGTCCCGTCCGCCGCGGTCATCCTCCAGACGGAGATGGGCCTCACGCCGGTCGGAGAGGCGTCGGTCTGCTACCGAGCGGCGGGTGGCGCGGCCTTCCACCACACCCAGCGCGAGGCCATCGAGCTGCTCGAGGCCGACCCGGCCGCGCCCGCCGTACGCACGACGACCGACGACTTCGGCTTCACCTGGCTGACGGTGACGGCGGGGGAGACCGACCCGGTCGACATGGCGGGGCTGTGCACCGACCTCCACGCCGTCAACACCTCGCTCGAGGCCGCCGGCTTCGGTCCGGCGCTGCTGTGCACGCTGGTTCCCTTCGCCGACCCGGGCGGCCGCACCGTCGGACTGGTCTACCTCTACAAGCAGGGGACGTTCTACGCCTTCGCCCCGACCGGGCCCCAGCAGCGCGACAACCTCACCGAGATCACCGTCCGCGACGCCCTGGCCGCGGAGCTGCCGATGGAGAAAGACCTGAGCCGGTGGCTGGCGGTGTGGGAGGCTCCCGGTTTGTGAGGGAGTCGCAGGAAGCCGCCGACGAGGCGCGGATGTCCGCGCTCGAGCGGTACGGCGTGCTGGAGGGCGAGACCCCGCCGGCGCTCACGGCGCTGGTCGACCTGGCCAGCCGGGTCGCCGGCGTCCCGAAGGCCACCATCAACATCCACACCGACACCGAGCAGGTGCAGGTCGCCACAAGTGGGTTCGAGGGCGGCTCGATGCCCCGGGAGGCGTCGATGTGCGTGCTGGTCGTCGACCAGCAGCGACCGATCCTGGTCCCCGACGCGGCGGCCGATGCGAGGTTCGCGGACAAGCCCCACGTCAACGGGGAGCTCGCCGACGTCCGGTTCTACGCCTCCCACCCGCTGCGGACCCCGGACGACGTCGTGATCGGGACGCTGTGCATCTTCGACGAGGAGAAGCGGCCGGTCGACCCGCAGATGGAGGCCGAGCTGCAGGTCCTGGCCGACCGCATCGTCGACGTGCTCGAGCTCGACCTGACCTCACGGCGGCTCTCGGCCGCCAACGAGCAGCTGACGTGGGCCAACGAGGCGCTCGGCGCCTTCGCGGGCCAGGTCAGCCACGACCTGAAGAACCCGCTCGCGGCCGTGATCATGTCGCTCGGGCTGGCGCTGGAGGAGATCGGCGACCACCCGGCCCGCGACCTTGTCGAGCGTGCCGGCCGCAGCGCGCAGCGGATGTCGTCGATGATCGGGGACCTGCTCGACTTCGCCGGCGGCCGCGTGAGCGACGTACGTGAGCCGATCGACCTCGCGACGGTGGTGGCCGACGTCGTGGAGGACCTCGGCAGCGCGCTCGAC
>JBQGFI010000407.1:0-2137 GCA_052040065.1 Marmoricola sp. | reverse complement strand
GAAGTGGGGCTTCATCCCGCAGGACAACCCCAAGCCCAAGTACCTCGTGGTCAACGCCGACGAGTCCGAGCCGGGCACCTGCAAGGACACCCCGCTGATGATGGCCAGCCCGCACACCCTGGTCGAGGGCGTGATCATCTCGGCGTACGCCATCCGCGCCAGCCACGCCTTCATCTACGTGCGCGGCGAGATCCTCCACGTCATCCGACGGCTGCAGCGCGCCGTGCAGGAGGCCTACCTCGCGGGCCACCTCGGCCGTGACATCCACGGCTCGGGCTACGACCTCGAGCTGGTGGTGCACGCCGGCGCCGGTGCCTACATCTGCGGCGAGGAGACCGCGCTGCTCGACTCCCTCGAGGGACGCCGCGGGCAGCCCCGGCTCCGTCCGCCCTTCCCGGCGGTCGCCGGCCTCTACGCCAGCCCGACCGTGATCAACAACGTCGAGTCGATCGCCTCGGTGCCCAGCATCATCTCCCGCGGGGCCGAGTGGTTCGCCTCGATGGGCACCGAGAAGTCCAAGGGGTTCGGCATCTTCAGCCTCTCGGGCCACGTCGCCAACCCGGGGCAGTTCGAGGCGCCGCTCGGGATCACGCTGCGCGAGCTGATCGAGCTCGCGGGCGGCATGCGCGAGGGCCACGAGCTCAAGTTCTGGACCCCCGGCGGCTCCAGCACCCCGATCCTCACCGCCGAGCACCTCGACGTGCCGCTCGACTTCGAGGGCGTCGCGGGCGCGGGGTCGATGCTGGGCACCCGCGCGCTGCAGCTCTTCGACGAGACCACCTGCGTGGTGCGCGCCGTGCTCCGCTGGACCGAGTTCTACAAGCACGAGTCGTGCGGCAAGTGCACCCCGTGCCGCGAGGGCACGTGGTGGCTGGTGCAGACCCTGGCCAACCTCGAGCAGGGCAAGGGGCAGGAGTCCGACCTCGACCTGCTCGACGACGTCTGCGACAACATCCTCGGCCGCTCGTTCTGCGCGCTGGGCGACGGTGCCACCAGCCCGATCACCTCCTCGATCCAGTACTTCCGCGAGGAGTACCTCGCCCACCTCACCCACGGGGGCTGCCCCTTCGACCGCGAGGCCTCCACCGTCTTCGCCCGTGAGGGGGTGCCCGCATGACGACCACCCCGGAGAGGTCGAAGGAGACCGCGCCGCAGCGCAGCGACGAGGTCACCGTGACCATCGACGGCGTCGAGGTCTCGGTGCCCAAGGACACCTTGGTGATCCGCGCCGCCGAGCAGGTCGGCGTCCAGATCCCGCGCTTCTGCGACCATCCCCTGCTGGCCCCGGTCGGGGCCTGCCGCCAGTGCCTGGTGGAGGTGCCCGACGCCGGCAACGGCCGCGGCATGCCCAAGCCGCAGGCGTCGTGCACCCTGACCGTCGCCGACGGCTTGGTGGTCAACACCCAGGCCACCTCGCCGGTGGCCGACAAGGCGCAGCAGGGCGTGATGGAGCTGCTGCTGATCAACCACCCGCTCGACTGCCCGGTGTGCGACAAGGGCGGCGAGTGCCCGCTGCAGAACCAGGCGATGAGCAACGGTCGCGGCGAGACCCGCTTCACCGAGCACAAGCGCCTCTACCCCAAGCCGATCAACATCTCGGCCGCCGTGCTGCTCGACCGCGAGCGCTGCGTGCTGTGCGCGCGCTGCACCCGCTTCTCCGAGCAGATCGCCGGGGACCCCTTCATCGCCCTCGTCGAGCGCGGCGCGCTGCAGCAGGTCGGCATCTACGAGAAGGAGCCCTTCGAGAGCTACTTCTCCGGCAACACCATCCAGATCTGCCCGGTGGGGGCGCTGACGTCGTCGTCCTACCGCTTCCGCTCGCGTCCCTTCGACCTGGTCTCCACGCCGAGCGTGACCGAGCACGACGCCAGCGGCTCCGCGATCCGGGTCGACCACCGCCGCGGCAAGGTGATGCGCCGCCTGGCCGGTGACGACCCCGAGGTCAACGAGGAGTGGATCACCGACAAGGACCGCTTCGGCTTCCGCTGGAGCCGTCTCGAGGACCGGCTCACCCACCCTCTTGTCCGGGACGAGGAGACCGGTGAGCTGGTCACCGCGTCGTGGCCGGAGGCGCTGGACGTCGCGGCCCGCGGGCTGGCCGCTGCGCGCGCGGCCGGGGGCGTGGGCGTGCTGACCG